>JACCWY010000548.1 GCA_013697395.1 Chloroflexota bacterium
TGCCTCGCCGTGGCTGGCGCACAGTAGGCCCAAGGCCGGCAGTGGGCGCTTGGGACCTTCGCCGAGCTCAACGTGCACGCCGCGGTCGCTCTTGGGTACGCCGCGTCTATGCGTTGCGACCGGCACCATGGTGGCCGACTGGCTGAGCTCGTGATGGGCCGCCATGCGGAGCGGTAGCGGGCGATCCAGCGGCGTGCTGAAGGTCTTGAACGACGCGTCCGCCCAGTTCCGCTGGTCCTCAGTCTCGAATTCGTCGCCGTCGAAGACGAACCTCACCTCCACACCGCCGAGCGCGGCCTCGAGCTCGGTGAAGGCGCGGATCAGCGGCTGCTCGGTGCCACCCACGATTGGCTGCGGAGCCACTCCAGTCGGGAAGGAGCCGTGCTGTTCCCCTCGCGCGCCACGCGCCACGAATCGGCGGCCGCCGTAGCTGGCGTCGGCGTGGATCAGGTTCAGCCCGATCCGTGCGTAGGTGAACGCGCCCTCGGCTCTGCCGTCAATGCGGTAGGTGACTCGGCCGTCCGGCTCACCGCTGACCCATATCCGGCACCGGAACATCACCGGGTTGTGACGGAACTCGAGCTCGATCGTGGCGTCGAACGCATCGGCTCGTCGCCGAACTCGTTTCCGCACGGTGTGACCGGGGATCGTGTTCCAGGCCTCGTCGCGGACGGCAACGTAAAGCTGCTCCAAGATCTCGGTGTCGCCGATCCGCACGTGGCGGAGGACCGCGTCGTCCAGCTCGAGCTCGACGGCCCCGGCACGCAAAGGCAGGGGCCGCGCTGGCCGCGCGGGTGACCCGTTCCGCACCCACGATCGCGACGGCAATCCGCTCAAGTCGGCCAGATCATCTCCTGCCCTTCAGGTTGACACCCGCCAGCCGAGACCATAGCATGTGGTCGACCGGTAGACCAATGCCAAAGGGCAGCCACTCGACGATCGCTGAGGAGCCACAGATGAAACAGGCGGTCACGGTTGCCCCAAGGTCGATTGAGATCCATGACGCGCCCGAGACGGAGCAGCTTGCCGACGGTCAGGCTCTCCTCGCCATCGTTGCGGTCGGCCTGTGCGGATCGGATCTCGAGATGTACAAGGGCACCGATCCCATCTCTCGCTTTCCGTGCCGTCAGGGGCACGAGTTCTCGGGGCGCATCCTGGCGCTGCACGACGGCTATGACGGTGAGGTGCGCGTCCGTGATCTGGTGGCGGTTGAGCCGCTCCTCCCGTGCGGCTCGTGCATCGCATGCCGGAGGGGACATCCCAACTGCTGTGTGAACCTCCGCGTCGCGGGCGGTCAGATCGACGGAGCCCTGATCGAGCGGTTCATCATGCCGGTCCGCAACCTCTACCGCGCCGACGACCTCACCCCTGAGGCCGCGGCCTTCGCTGAGCCGGTATCCATCGGCTTGCAGATGGTGAATCGCAGCGGCGTCGTGGCGGGGGATCGGGCGGTGGTGCTCGGCGCCGGGCCAATCGGGCAGGCGGTCATCCTGGCCGGCCGAGACCGCGGTGCTCGGCTGCTTGCCGTCGATCGGATCGCTCAGCGCCTGGAGCTGGCGCGCGCCACGGGCGCGGAGATGACGGTGGACGCCGCCCGCGAGGATGTCGCCGCCATGGTCGGCGCCTGGACCGATGGCGAGGGGCCGGTGGTGGTCTACGAGGCGACCGGCGCCACGGCGGTCATGCGACAGGCTATCGAGCTGGCAGCCCACTCCGGAACCGTGGTCATCGCCGGCACCCCCACCGACGAGCTCTCGTTCCCTGCCATGTGGCTGGTGCGGAAAGAACTGAACATCCTCGGCTCGCGGAACAATGCGGGCGTCTATGGCGAGGCGGTGAGGATCGTGCGGGAGAACCAGGCGGCGGTGCATCGCATCGTCACCCATCGCTATCCCCTGCATCAGGTCCAGGACGCGATGGAGTTCGCCATTGCCAACCCGGCGAAGACCGGCAAGGTCATGATCACGATCGGGCAGTGATCCCGCGAGCCGGGCAGAGGTGAACCACATGGCGCCCAGGGAGCCACTGGCTCAACGCATCGATCACATCGGCATCGTGGTCCACGACGCCGATGCAGCGGCCGCCTACTATCGCGACACCTTCGGATTGCAGCCGGGCGCCGACGTCGTGCTGCCCGATGGCTCGGCTCGGCTCGTCTACCTGGAAGCTGGCGACACCACGCTGCAGCTCGTTCAGCCCTTGCGTGCCGGTCCGGCTGCCGACCATCTGGCGGCCCGCGGCGAGGGTCTGCACCACGTCTGCTTCGCCGTGAGCGATCTGCGCCACGCGCTCGCCTCGCTTCCCAACGAGCCGGATGCCGTCGTGTCGCCGGGCGGTAGGGGGCTGCACGTGTCGTTCATTGGGGCCAGGCCCAACGGTGTCACCATCGAGCTCACCGGCCCAACCACTGAGGCGGTACCCGGCGATGAGACACCGGCCGCACCCGAGGTCGCCTGGGACTCCGGTCATCCGGGCTGACGCACCCACACAGGCGCCCGGCGTTCGGAGGGTGTCAGGCGACCCGTAAGACCCGCCCTGCGTCAATTGATGTCGGCGGGGAGGGTCACCGCCTTGGCTTCGGCGGCCTCCGCGGTGGTATCCCGGAGCCGGCGTTCGGCACGCTCCATATGGCGGACCATCGCCTCGCGTGAAGCGGCCACGTCGCCGGCCTCGATGGCTTCCAAGATCGCCACGTGATCGTCATAGGACGGCCGGTAATCGCTTGCCGCGTGCATGACCCGGGAGATCCAGACCTGGAGCAGGGTACGGATCCCCGACATGATGCTGTGGAGCGTGCCGTTGCCGGACGCCTCGGCCACGCGCAGGTGGAAGGCGACATCGGCGGCTACGAAGCGGTCGGCATCGCCCATGGCTTGGTGCATCTCGTCGAGGTGGGTCCGCAGATCGCGGAGCGCGCTTTCGTCCCTGCGTTCGGCGGCGAGGCCGGCCACGAGGATCTCCAGGTGCTCGCGCGCCTCGATCAAGTCATCGACCCGCTTTTCGCCAAGCAGCAGGCCCCACTCAATAACCTGCGGCAGCAGCTCTGAGTCGGCCCGCTTCAGGTAGGTCCCGTCGCCTTGCCGCACCTCGACCAGGCCAAGCAACGTCAGCGATTTCAGCGCCTCGCGCACGACGGATCGCCCCACCCCGAGCGTCGCGGCCAGCTGGCGCTCGGAAGGGATCCGCTCGCCGGGCTGGACGTGGCCGGCCAGCAAGTACTCCAACAGGCGTCGCGTGATCTCGGTGGAGATCGTCTCCCGGCTGGATAGATCGATAGGCTCTAACGACGCCATGTCTCCAACACCATTTCTTCGCGCCGGCGTGGCTATTGGCTCACCGGTCGACCACGACCGTAACTCGTCCTCTGCATCCGTGTCAAACAACGCGACGAGGCCCGCCCGTCAGTTTGACATCTAGTTTGCAGCCGCGTAGTGTGGGCTGGTCGACCGGTAGACCAATATGGGACCGATGGAGACGATGACCGATACCTATTTCAGCCGCGTCGCCGCCCAGACCGGGACGCGTTTCTGGGTGAACAATCCGACCGCCCAGGAGCTCGAGCTAGCGCTCACCAACGGAGCTGCCGGCTGCACGACCAACCCGGCCTACGGTGGCAATCTCGCGAAACGGGCCCCCGATGAGATCCGATCGATCGTGATGGAGTGTCTATCAATCAGCGGTGACGATCGCGTGGTGGCCGACCACGTCCAGGAACGCCTGGTCGCCCGCATCGCTGAGCGCTTGGCCCCGCTCCACGCAGCGTCCCAGGGTCGCGCCGGTTTCGTCTCGATCCAGGGCTCGCCGGAGACCGACATGGACACGGAGACCATCCTCGAGGAAGCACAAGCCGGACGGCGCATCGGCCCCAACGTCGCCCCGAAGATCCCGGCCACCGCACCGGGGCTCAAGGCGGTCGATGCGCTCGTCGCCGAGGACTCACCGATCATCGTGACGGAGGTGTTCAGCCTCGCCCAGCTGATCGAAACCTGCGAGCGCTGGCTGGCCGCCGCCAACGCGGCCGGCGTGCGGCCGCCCTTCTACGTCAGCCCGATCACCGGGATCCTCGGCGACCACCTCAAGAAGGTGGCTGCGCGGGACGGGATCGACGTTCCGGCCCAGGCCATGGAGTTGGCCGGCGTGGTCCTGGCGCGGCGCTGCTTCGAGGTCGTCGTCGAGCGGGCATACCCGGTGACGCTGCTGTTTGGCGGTGCCCGAACGCAGGTCGACTTCACCGCGCTCGTGGGGGGTGGTATGGCCGCCACCATTAATTGGAGCACGGCCGAAGAGCTGTTGGAGCTGGAGGTTGACCCCGCGAAGGTCGAGACCATTCGCGAGGCCCCAGACCCAGAGGTCGCAGAGCTTCTGTCCCGCTCGTTCGAGGACGTGCGGCGGGCTCTCGACCCCGAAGCACTCCCCGAGGACGAGTTTGCGAATTTCGGCCCAGTGCAGCATTTCCGCGACGCGTTTCTGGCGGGCTGGAACGGCGTGTTGAGCTTGATCGCCGACGCGCGCGTAGAGGCGATCGTCGCCGCCGGCTGACCACGGCACACGCCGTGCGTCCGAACGCGATTGACCACGCCCGCTGGGCCGGAGAGCGAAAGAATGAGGGCGTTCCTGTGAGAGTTGCCATCGTTGGCGCTGGTCAGATGGGCAGCATCTATGGCGGTGCCGCCCACGACAACGGCCATGGGGTGTTGTTCATTGACTCCAACCAGGACCTGGTGGACCGGATCAATGCCGACGGTCTCAGGATCGACCGCCAGAACGGCCATACCGAGGTCTACCGCGTCCCCGCGACCGCGGCTCCAGCATCCGTGGAAGCGGTCATGGACCTGGTCCTGATCCAGGTGAAGGGATGGGCTACTGCGGCGGCGGCCGCGAATGTGAAGCCCGTCGTCGGGCCCGAGACCATCATCCTCACCCTGCAGAATGGCCTCGGCAACGAGGAGGTCCTGCGCGCGTCGTTTCCGAAGAATCCGATCCTGATCGGGATGAGCGTGCACACCGTCATCACCTTGAATCTGGGCCACTATCACCACACCGGGGTGCGCGACACCGCCCTCGGGCCTACCGACTCAGCAACCCTGGCCCACGCCGAGAAGGTGGCGTCGGTCTTCGATCGCGACGGTTTCGCGACCCACGTCTACCCCGAACGCGAGATCCGGACGCAGCAGTGGGCGAAGTTCGTGCTCAACTGTGGCTCGCTGTCGACCATGGCGCTGACCCGACTGCCCACCGCCGTCGCGTCCGAGCAGACACTGGTCTTCGAGCACATGGACAACCTCACTCGTGAGACGTGCCTGATCGCCAAGGCCGCGGGCATCGAGCTCGATCCGGAGGAGCGCGTGGCGTTTCATCACGAACTGTTCAGAACGGCCGGCGGTCGGGCGTCGATGCTCGGCGACGTGCTCGCCAAGCAGCGCACCGAGATCGACACGATCAATGGCGCCGCCGTCATGTACGCCGAGAAGTACGGCGTCCCGGCCCCGCTCAACCGAGCGATGATCGCCCTGGTCAAAGGCCTCGAGAAGGCCATCGAGATAGGTGAGGCATGAGCACCACACTTCGATTCTTGGGCGCCTCGGGCTACGAGGTGGTAGGCCCCACCTTCCGCCTACTGCTGGAGCCATACCTGACCGGCAATCCGGTGGCGCCATGTGGCGCCGAGGACCTGGAGCCACCCGACGCAATCCTCGTCTCGCATGCCGCCTGGGACCACAGCCTGGATGCGGCCGGGATCGCCATCCGGACCGGCGCCCCGGTCATCTGCCCCAATGACGTGGCCGAAATGCTCCTGGAGGCCGGCGTACCAGCTGAGCAAGTCCGCCCCTCGATCTGGGGCGTGTGCTACGCGTTCGGCGACGTCGTGGTGCGCCCGGTCGAGTGCCACCATTGGTCAGCGGCCACGCTGAAGGACGGCCGGATTGTGACCGGAGTGCCGCTCTCGTTCATCGTCGAGACTGAACCCGGCGTGCGCCTCTATCACTTCGGGGACACCACCATCTTTCCGGGCATGCGGATGCTCGGCGAGCTGTACACGCCGACGGTCGGCATCCTGGGCTGCGCGCAGACCGACGGCTTGCCTGATCCCGGTGCCGGGTCGGTGCTGACCGGCGAGATGACCCCCGACGAGGCGGCCCGGGCAGCCGAGTGGCTTGGCGTGCGACAGGTGGTGGCGACGCACTACATGCACCCTGGGCCGGAGGTCGCCGAGCTCGCGCGACGGGTCCCCGTCTACGACTCGACCGGACAGCGGACAGTGCATGCGCTGCAGGGCGGGGAGGAGCTGACGATTGAGCCGGTCCCCGGCGACTACCCATCGCTGACCTGGGGACGCACGTCGCCGGAGTGGGATCACTCCTACCGGCCCCAGCTCACGTCCGGGCCGATCCCGACCAAGTAGCAGAGGAGCACATCTGATGAGGCTGGTCCAGTACGACAACGGCGGACAGGTTGGCGTCGGGGTGCAGGTCGACGAAACGGTCTTCTACACCGGATACCACGAGATGCTGTCGTTCATCACCGATGGCGACCGCGCACTCGAGCGCGCTGCGGCCGCCATCAAGGCCGGCCGGCCGGTGCAGTTCGATCGGCTCATCGCCCCGATCACCAACCCGGGCAAGATCTTCGGCTCGGGGCCTAACTACCTGAGCCATGGGCAGGAGGACCCGGACTGGGAGCCGGCCGACGAGCCGATGTGGGACTTCATCAAGCTCACCAGCGCAATCACCGGGCCGTACGACGACATCGTCATCCCACCCACCGATGATGTCATCAAACGCGGGCCGGATAGCAAGGCGAAGTACGCCGCAGAGCACGGATTCGCCGTCGACTACGAGGTTGAGCTGGGGGTCGTCATCGGCAAGTCGGCCAGGAACGTGCGACGCGAAGACGCCTACGACCACGTGTTCGGCTACACGATCATCAACGATGCCGGGTCACGATCGGTCCAGTTCCATTTCAACCAGCGCGACATGGGCAAGAACTTCGACACGTTCTCGCCGATGGGCCCGTGCATCGTGACCCGTGACGAGATTCCGGACATCACCAAGCTGCGCATCGAGTCGTTCGTCAACGGCGAGCGGCGGCAGAGCGCGCTCATCAGCGATCAGCTCAACCTGCCTGACGTGTCGATTGAGTGGATCAGCTCGGTCATCCGGCTCGAGGCCGGCGACGTGCTGAGCACTGGCACGCCAGCGGGCTGCGGCACCTTCATGAAGCCGGAGCAATTCCTCAAGCCCGGTGACGTCGTGCGCTGCACGGCCGACCACATCGGCTACATCGAGAACCGCGTCGTCGCCGGGACCGCTCGGACCCGCTAGACCACCGGTCGGTCCGTGAACAGCCAGGCACAGAACCACAGACTGCTGTATCTGTCGCTGGGTGGGGGACCTGGCTCGACCTAGGGGACTTCTTGACAAGGCTCGCGTTGGGCCATACAGTTCTGCCAGTGGTCGACTGGTCGACCGGTACACCGGTCAATGGAACGACCGGCACGAAATCGAGGAGGAATGCCCGTGTTGAATCGGAGGTCAGGTCCTCCCTTGCCAGCCGTCGTCGTCCTGACGATCGCCGCATTGGTGCTTGGGGCGTGTCAGGGAGGCGCAACAACCAGCCCTACCGCATCCGAAGGAGCGGCATCTCAGACCGCGGCCGCATCCGAGGCGCCGGAATCGCCCCTGGCGGGGAAGAACGTGGCCTTTGTCCTGTGGGGTTTCGATGGCTACCAGCAGGCGCAGGGCAACTGGTTCACTCAGCTTGCCGAGGAGCAGGGCGCCAGCGCCAGAGCAATCGACGGCAAGGTCGATGCGAATGCGCAGGTGACGATCCTCAGCGACTTGGTGGCTGAGGGCGTGGACGCGATCGTCTTCCAGCCGGTGGAGCCCAATGCCGCCGTGAACGCCATTCAGGAGGTGCAGGCGGCCGATATTCCGCTCTTCCTGCTTGGCTATCGTCCGGATCCGTCGACCGGCGCCGTGGCGCCCGCCGCGCTGTTCGATGACTCGTCCGGCGTGATGGAGGCCGGGCGGCATGCCGGGGAGTGGCTCCAGGAGAACAAGCCCGGCGAGCCGGCCAAGGTCGTCATCTTCGATATCCTCACCCTTCCCCTCTGCAAGGAAGGTCGGATGGATAGCTTCCTCGCCGGGCTGACCGAGGTCATGGGCGAAGACAACGTCGAGATCGTGTTCCGCGACACCGTCGAGCATCAGCGCGACGCGTCGCAGGCCCGGATGGAGGATCTGCTGCAGGTCGAGCAGGACTTCAACGTCTTCACCGCCTGCGGTGCCGACGGCGTCCTGGGCGGGATCGCAGCCCTGCAGGCGGCTGGCCGCGCACGGGCCACCGACAAGGTCCCCGAGACGGAGTACATCTTTACCATCGACGGCACCCCGTCCGAGCTCGAGCTGCTGTTCGACCCGAACAGCTCGGTGATGGAGACCTACACCCTGACCCCGAAGGAGAACGGGATGGCGGCGGTCGACGGCCTGGTGCAACTGCTCACCGGTGAGCTCGAGCCGACGCAGGACATCGTCATCCCGCTGCCCGGCATCCTGCTGCCACCGGATTGCAACGAGGTTGCTGAGATCTTCCAGGAGCAGTACGGCCTGAACGAGGGTTACGAACCTCTGGAGTGCGCTTAGCGGTCGGGCTTGCCGTGAGACCGATCCGCGTCAGACGAGCGCGGTCCCGCATTCGGGGCCGCGCTCGGTCGTTTCCCGCGTGTGACCGAGGACCTACTGAGCGTCGGCTCCAAAGGGCGTTGGAATCGCTGGTTCGGCCCGCCGCGTATCGGCGCCGTTCGCTCGGCTTTGGCCGCCCATCGCCAGCCGCAGCACGTCGCGCTGGGTCAGCTCGTCGCCGGAGAGGATGCCGACCAAGCGGCCCTCGTGCAGAACCAACATCCGGTCAGCCAGCACTAGCAGCTCGGGCAGCTCCGAGGACGACATGAGGATCGAGGTGCCCTTGGCCACCATGTCGCCGATGAGCGTGTAGAGCTCGTCCTTCGCGCCCACGTCGATGCCGGCGGTCGGGTCGTCGAGAATGAGGACCGAGGAGCCACGCAGCAGCCAGCGCCCGACGATCACCTTCTGCTGATTGCCGCCCGACCGCCGCCCGAGAGGCTCCTCCGCGGTTGGGGTGCGGACGCGCAGCGCGTCGATGAGGTGCTGTACCAGGCCCCGCTCCCGCGCCGGCAGCAGCCAGCCGCGCCGCGAGATCTTGTCGATTGACGCCGCGGTCATGTTCTCGCGGATCGACAGCAGCGGGAAAGCGGCGTGTACGCGCTCCTCGGGCACAAGCCCGATCC
>JACCWY010000405.1 GCA_013697395.1 Chloroflexota bacterium
GTGTCGGAGTCCGTGGCGGTCCAGGTGAGCACGCATGCGCCGACGTATCGCCTCGCGGGAGCAAACCGATACGCCACGGCGGTGGCGGTCTCCAGCGGCTGGCCGGCTGGCGTGCCGAACGTGTTCATCGCCACGGGGGCAAACTTTCCCGACGCGCTTGCCGGCGTCCCGGCCAGCGGGGCGCTGGGCGGCGGTCCGTTGCTCCTCACGGCACAGAACTCGCTCCCGCCTGAGACCGCGGCCGAGCTCATGCGCCTGGATCCGGCGCGCGTGGTGATCCTCGGCAGCAGCGGAGTCATCTCGGACGCCGTGGCCAGCCAGGTCAGCGCAGCCGCCGGAGCTCCCGTCCTGCGCGTTGCCGGCGCGAACCGGTTCGCCACCGCCGCGACGGTCTCGGCCTTTGCCTTCCCGGCGGCGGAGACGACCTTCGTCGCCAACGGGCTCGACTTTCCCGATGCGCTCGCCGGCGGACCCTCGGGCGGCGCCTTCGGCGGCCCGTTGCTGCTGTCGACCGCCACGAGCGCCCAACCACCGACGATGCAGGAGCTCCAGCGCCTGCAGCCGGCGCGGATCTTCATCCTCGGCGGACCGAGCGTCGTCTCGGACGGGGTGATCAACCAGTTCGACGCGCTCTTCCCGTAGCGCGCTAGGCTGGGCGGCCGATGCCGAATCGCCGCCCCGATCCGCTCAGCGAGCCCGCCCGCGCCTTCGCCCTCGGGTTGCCGGAGGCGTGGGAGGACCACCCGTGGGGCGAGTCGGTGGCCAAGGTCGGGAAGAAGGTGTTCGTCTTCTTCGGCGTCCTCGACACGGATGACGGCCTTCGATTCACCGTGAAGCTGCGTGAATCACACGAGGAGGCGATGGCGTTCGAGTGGGTCGTGCCAGCCGGCTACGGCCTGGACCGCGGCGGCTGGGTAACGTGCGTGGCGCCGGACGACGCGCCGCTCGAGATGATCACCGCCTGGATCGAGGAGAGCTATCGGACCGTGGCGCCGAAGAAACTCGTCGCGGTGCTCGACGACGAATCGCCGCCTTGACCGCGTCGTGGCGGACGGCGCTGCGCCCGGAGGACGGCATGCTGGCCGCCTGGATCGGAATCGGCGCGCCGGCCCTGACGGCCGTCGGCGGGGATGGGCTCGCGGAGGGCCCGCTGGCCGGCGTCGTCATCGTTGCCTCCGTCGTCGCCGCCATCGTCTGCCTGGGCACCCGTCCGCGGGACCAGCCGCGCGTCGAGCTGGGGGAAACGGACGGTCCGCGCTGGATCCTGGCAGGGCCGCTGGTCGGGGCGCTCGGGCTCGTCTCCTCCATCGGGATCGACCACCTCGGCCTGGCCGATGACGCGATCGTTGCCGGCCCGGTCAGCCTTGCGGCGCTCGTCGCCCTCCTCGCGAATCCGTGGCTGCCGGTGGCGTCGACTCCTCGTGCTGCCGTTCACGCTGGTGGCGGGCACGATCTTCGCAGGGTTCTCGGCCGACCTCATCGACGGGCTGGATCCAGGGACCGTCATCGGCTCGATCGGCACGCCCGAGGCTGTGCTCGTCGCATTCATCATCGTCATGATCATGGGCGGCCTCGGCGCGTTCTACGCGATGCTCGTGGTCGCCCCGCGGCAGCTGGCCGATCCGGAGGATGCGGGTTTCCGCTGGATCATCCGCTTCGGCCTCTTCCTCGTCGCCGGGCTGACCGGGATCGGCTGGCTGAACCTCATGGGCTGAGCGCCGGCGGAACCGATCCCGGTGACAGGGCGTCTCAACGGGTGCTGCGCAGCATCGATCACACGCCCCGTAACCAAGGAGGACGGTCGATGCGACGTCCCTGGCTCTCGCTCCTGGCGGCCTCCGCCGCCGTGCTCATCACCGCCGCGCCCGCGCTGGCGTGCGGCGGACTCATCGGTCCCAATGGGGCCGTCAACCTGCTCCGCACGACCACCTTCGCCGGCTATCACGACGGCGTCGAGCACTACGTCACCTCGTTCGAGTTCGCCGGTGGAGGCGGCTCCTTCGGTAGCATCACCCCCTTGCCGGACATCCCCTCGGACGTCGAGCGTGGCGGCGACTGGACCCTCCAGCGTCTGATCCGCGAGACGGATCCGGTCCTCGAGTTCGCCCTTCCCGCGGCCGATGCGCTTTCGGGCTCCGCGCTCCGCGAGGCCGAGGTGCTGCTCGAGACGACGATCGACGCGCTCGACATCACCATCCTGCGGGGCGGCGGCGACGAGGTCGGCCTGTGGGCAAAGAACCACGGCTTCCGGCTTCCGCCCGACGCGCCGGAGGTGCTCGACTTCTACGCCGACCGCAGCCCGATCTTCATGGCTGCCGCTTTCGACGCCGACGCGGCCGCCGAGCGGGGCCAGGCCATCGGCGACGGCACGCCGGTCCACCTGACCATCCCCACCGACAGTCCGTGGGTCCCGCTGCGCATCCTGGGCCTGGGCAAGGCCGACGGCGAGCTCGTCGAGGCCGATGTCTACCTGCTGAGCGACGAGAAGCCGGACATGCTCCCGAATCCCGGCGGCTTCCTGGAGTCCGACGGGCTCATCCTGGATCACAGCGCCGCCGCCAGCGATCTGCTCCTGGCAGACCTGCGTTCCGACGTCGGGATGGAGTGGGTGCCGACCCAGGCGTGGCTCACGAAGGTGGTCATCGCGTCGGAGGCGGGCGACCTGCACTTCGACCTCGCCATCGACCCGACCGGCGCGGGCAGTCCGTCCCCGGTCGACGCGGGATACGCGCCGTTCGGCACCGAGCGTGCGCCGGGTCCTCCAGTGGCGCTCTCCCTGCTGCTGGCGGCGATGGCGGTCATCGCCGTGCCCGTGCTTCGGTCTCGTACCGGGAGCGGACGGGCGTCGCGGACGCCGCCGCTGGCCGGCGCGTGAAGCGCCGTCGCGTACGGTGGCCGGCGGCCGCGGCACTGCTCCTCGCTGTGGCCGCGGCGGCCGGCTGCGCGCCGTCCGCGCAGACGGTGACGATCACCATCCTGTATTCGGCCTTCGACCCTTCGACGCTGACGGTGCCCGCGGGCATCCCGGTCACGTTCGTCCTCGTCAACGAGGATCCGATCGACCACGAGTGGCTCATCGGCGACGAGGGATTCCACGATGCGCACCGCACGGGTACCCACGCGACCCACGGCGGGGTCCCGACCGAGGTGACCGTGCCGGCGCTCGAGACGGCCCGGACCACGATCACGTTCGACGAGCCGGGAACCTTCTCGTACATCTGCCACCTGCCGCAGCACGAGTCCTACGGCATGGCCGGAGTGTTGACGGTCGAGGGTTGACGCGCTCCGTATACTCCCGCCGTGCGCCCGAACCCGCCCAGGCTGGTGACCGTGGTCATCGCCCTGGCCCTGATCGTCGTCGGCCTGTCGGTGACCGTCTTTCCGCTCGACTTCGTGAACGCGGCGCTCGACCTCGTGCAGTCCTACCTCGGCACCAACATCGAGGTAACCACGCAGATCGGCTGGCTCTTCCTCTTCGCCGGCGACGCGCTCCTCGTCGCCGGCTCCCTCCTGCCGGGAATCTAGGCGATGGGCGGCGGTCGCATGAACTTCGCCCCGCGCATGCCGACGATCATCGTCGGGCTGGCCCTCATCCTCGTCGGCCTCCTCGGCACGTTCGCCGGCCTGCTGCCGGCGATTGCCGGCCTCTCGTCGGAGGCGCTCGGCGCATGGGCTTTCGTGGCGGCCGCCATCGTCCTGTTCGTCGGGATGATCTTCGAGGGGATCTAGGCCGCGGCCTCCGGAGCTCCCAGCAGGACGGGCAGGATGCTGCCGAAGAAGTAGCCCGCCACGCCGGCGATGGCCCCGACGGCCAGGATCTCGAGGCCGGACGCCCACCAGGACCGATGCGTCCATCGGCTCTTGACGACGCCGATGCCGAACAGCACCGCCAGCGTGGCGCCCACCGAGGCCACCACGGCCATGTCCCCGGCACCGAACACGTGCGGCAGGATCGGCGGGATGGTCCCGAGGCCGAACGCGGCGCCCATCACCAGCGCACCCTGGAGGGGGGAGCCGCCGCCCTCCTCGATGGAGAGCCCGAGCTCCTTCTCGACCATCGTCTTGAGCAGCACTTCGGGGTGGCCGGCCATGACGCGCGCCACCTCACGGGCCTGGTCGTGGGGCAGGCCATCCTGCTCGAACATGTAGGCCACCTCGGCCTCGGCCTCGCCCGGACGCTCGTGCACTTCCTGGCGCTCATCCACGATCTGGGCATCGAAGATCTCGCGCTGGCTCTTGCTGCCGATGTACTCGCCGGCGGCCATGCTGAAGATCCCCGCCAGGCCGGACGCGATGCCGGCCACCAGCACCGGGTAGCGCTCGTTCGTCGCGCCGGCCACCGTGCTCACCACCGCCAGCGTGCTCACCAGCCCATCCTGGGCGCCGAAGATTGCCTCGCGGATCTCGCCGAGCAGGCTGGCCTTGCGCCGCTCGTCGGTCAGGTGCACCTCGAGGAACTCGTGATCGAACTCGTGGGCGGCCATCTCGGCGCGTGCGTCCTCATCGGCCATGAGGGTGGCGGTCCGGTCCTCCATGAACCAAGCCTAGCCGAGCGGCGTAGTCCCAGCACGGAACGAACGTGCCGTCACGGGCGTCCGGAGGGCATTGGAAGGGAGGGGTATGACAATGACTTCTCACAGTCAGACTCGCACGATCCGGAGGGGCCCGGTCGTCCTGGGGCTCCTGATCCTTGCGCTCGTCGCAATAGGCTGCGGCAGCCAGGCCGGCATGGCGGGGGGCGATTTCGAGGCCGAGCCGGCGGGCACGGCCGCACCCGAAGCGTCGGCCGCGGGTGAAGC
>JACCWY010000561.1 GCA_013697395.1 Chloroflexota bacterium
CCGGTATCGCGCCGCCGACAAGCGCTGTTGTCACGCTCGATCCACACTCTCATCGAGCGAGCGCTATGGTCGGTAAACCCCAGCGCAATTGGCGGCGCGCTGCACTTCCGCGGAGCGGGTGCCGGGAGCGCCACGCGCAACCCGGCGCGGCTGATACTCGGGATCGACGGGATCACCGGGTACCGATCTGCGACACCAACCCTTTGCTGGCACGGTCAGTGTGACCCGCCCGGGATGCCATCTGCGGTCGTGCGCTGCGCCCACGCAAGCACCCTTATCAGCACCCTTATGGATTCGCACCATGCGAGCCACAGCGGCTCACGGAGCGTAAATCGCGTCAGGTTGGCACGGTTGACGCGGATTTCCCGCGCGACCCACCGGAATGCCGAAGGCGAGCGGCTCATAACACTGGACTAGATCCTTCGCACCGGCTCCGGAGTCGGCCACGAGCTACCGTCGTCGGCACCGGCCAGCCAGCGGATGGCATCCTGGAATGCATCGATGCCCATTGGCTTGAGCAGCACCCGGACATGGGGGTGGGCCGTCCAGCGCTCGGCGATCTCCTTGTATTCCCGCCCCGTGCAAATCACGATGCGCGGTATGCCCTCTAGCATTGCGTCAGCTTGGGGACCAGTGAGGATCGAGCCATCGAGCATCGCCCCATCCGGCAAGGCATCGCCGCGTCGCTCGATCAAATCGTCAGCACTCATGTTGACGACCTTGATGCGAGCGTCACCCGCAACGGCACTCGATAGATCGCGAAAACTCTCGTCGTCATCGACCATCCAGATGACGCGGGCCGCGTCCGTAATTTTCATCGGTTGATTGAGCGTATCAATTGAGAATACCCCGCACAAACTGAGACAACTTCCAACGAGCGTGCTCACCCAGCAGGGTTGCCGGTGCGTCCAAAGCGGCTTCCATGTCGTTCAGCGCCTTCCCGTGCATGCCGCTTCGATCCTCGACCGAGCCGACTTCGCCGCCCTTGTGATCGCCGTTGGGCGACCCGTGGTCGCGATCGCGTGGCGTAGGCGGGATCGGTGTCGTGGACTACACCGGGATAGTGCGACGGCGGGCGTCTCCGGGGGGCCCCGCACGTTGCGACCGCGAAAGACCGTCGCTCAGATCCGGCTAGAGCGAGCTCTGAGGCCGGAGGCCGGCCTCGAGCCAAGGCAGGAGGCTTACGCGGAGCCGGAACCGAACTATTCCGCGACCTCGCGCGAGATATTCGCGAATTGATGCAGGCCGCGCCAAGCGCCGTATCTGTGGCAAGGTCGTATTTCGTATCGGTGGCAAGGTCGTATTGGTAGCATGACGGGCGGACGGACTCATCTCTTTCGCGAGTGGCTCGCTACAGAGATGCGGAGTCGGCGCCTCTCACAGGAACAGCTCGCGCGACGCGGCAACATCCACCGCAGCACCATCTCGCGCCTGCTCAGCGGTGATCGGTCGCCGAACCTCGACACGGTCGCGCAGTTGATCGATGCTCTCGTTAGGTCGCCAATTGACCCCGGCCCGCTTGCCGTCGCATCCGACCCTGCCGCCGATGTCGAGCGCTCGATTCAGGCCGATCCGGCCCTGTCCGAGGCAAGCCGCGTGCTGCTGATCCACCTCCATCGGCGTATGCGGCGACCGATGGCTTCTGGTAGCCGCGTGGGAGGCGTAATTGAGCCCCTGTGAGCGGAGCAGTGAACACCGACGGCGGTGGCGACGGCATCCAGCAGTTGGTCGACGTTGAACGGCTCAGGGAAGACCCCGCAATGGCGGTACACCCGGCTCGCGGGTCCTGCACCGAGTATCAACCCGCCGCCTCGTTCCCATCTTGGACGGCCCGATCGAGCTCCTCTTCCGAGAGCTCGTTCGTCCGGGTCGGCCGTCGAGCCCGCCAACGGCGCAAAGCGGAGCTTCTCCATGTACGGGGTGAGTTGCTTGCGTCGAGCGTCCAGGAACTCCTGGGCGTAGTAGTCGCGGGCCTCCCCGAGGCCCTTCGTTCCATTGACCATCTCGTCCATGAGATTGAGGGCCAGCATGTTCGCCTGCTCGTCATGGCAGCACGCGGAGACCTCTCCGGTCGTGCGCTCCACCATCACGCTGCCGTCGAACCGCGCCAATGGCGTGAGCATCTCGGAGGGCACGCGGTAGTCGATGAACGTCTCGACCGACCGTGTGAGGGGCGGGGAACCTGTGCTCCCAGTGAGCTCGCTGGGCGATAATTCGCTTCCACGGTCCGACGGCGTTCCAGATGAGCTGCGACACAGTCGCCTCGTGAGGTTCGCCGTACTTCTCGACGACCAGTTGCGCAGCCTCGCGCGACTCTTCCGGCCAGTCTCCTATGACGTCAGCTGCGCGTGGTTGCGCCGACATGGTGGTCTCCTTCGTGTCAATGCGCGGCTCTGCTGATGTGAATGCCGCGTCTCTTGTGGCCGCGGTCCCGATTACCGTAGATGGATTGACCGACTCATCGGCCGGCGACGAGATGCGGGGGCCCGGCGTGTCGCCGGACCCCTCGCGTCAGTTGATGGCGCATCGTCGGAGCTACGCCTTGATGCGGCGGACCGCGACGACGGCGGCGGCAGCTGCGATCAGCGTGCCGAATGCGAAGAGCGTCAGCGGCAGGCTGGCGTTCTGCTCCGGCCGCTCCATCGCCGTGCTCGGCATGGAAGCCTCGCCGACGAAGTTGTAGACGTGCAGCATGACCATCTCGTCCCCGTCGGCGGACGAATCGAAGGTGATCTGACCGCTGGCGTTGAACGAGAGCCCGATGGCCGCGTCGTCGCTCAGCTCCGGCGGGGTGAGGCGCACGGTGCCGAAGCGGGTGCCCTCGGGTGCGGTTGTCTCATTAACGGTCACCGGGCCCTCGAGCACGTCGGCGAAGGCGTAGCTGCTGAAGTCGAGGCAGACATCCTCGTCGATGGTGCCGCTGCGGTCGGCGTCGTAGGCGATGTCGGACTCGCAGGCGAAGTCTTCGACCGGCGTGTCGAAGCCGTTGTCACCGCTGAAGGTGGTATCGGTGGTCAAGGTCTGGGTCGTGCCCGCGGAGTCGGTGACCGTGAAGTCGAAGTCCGCCTCACCGGCGCCGATGGCGTCCGGGGTCTGGGTATCACCGGTCTGAACCACGACCGGGCAGGCGAGCACCGTCTCGGCCGTCGCGCCGAGGGAGGGGACGCCCATGGGGGTCTCCTCGTTGGTGGCGGCCTTGGCCTCGAGCTCCATGAAGTCGGCTTCCGACTGGATGGACTCGTCGCACAGGTGCTTCATGACCATGACCATGGCCGGCTCGCCCGGTGCGGCGGCCGCGGCCGGCATGAGGGTCATGGCGAGCAGCATGCCCGTACTGACCAGGGTTACGAGAAATCTACGCACAATGTTCTCCTGAAAGCTGAATGCTTCTGTGATTGCTTGGGGCTGGCCACAGAACGAGCCGATCGGCCCGCACGTGCTGCGAAGCAACGTGTGGACCAAATGGGGGCTGCCTTGACAAGTGTCACGGCTTTCCGACCGATCCAGCAGAGCCCTGGAGCGACATCGCGAATCTCGACAGTCATGGCGGCGAGATCAGCAGGCCAACGGGCCACGGGAACCCGTGCCCGCGGCCAGGGGCCCAGCACCCGATGTCCTTGACAGGGTGGGCCTTCGTCACCAGCGTGCGAGCATGACGCGGACCATCTCGTACGCCCGGAGCGGCGAGGTCAATATCGCATACGAGGTGACCGGGGGCGGCCCTTTCGACGTCGCAGGAAGCCTTTGCCAAGCAGTTTCGCGATTCAGTGAAAGACGTCCATGGAGTCGACCTGGCGAACGACCCGGCCCCGGAAGTCGTCCCGGTCATCGACTGGAAGGGGTAAGGAGGGCCAGAATCTCAACTCCGTCGATCAGGCGGGGGGCTCGGACGCGAGACGTGGGCGGAGCCATCGATGGCCCAGATTTGAGCGTGGCGCCATGCCTTCGTCAACGTGCACCGTTGTGCCCGCCGTCATGCCATGGTCCGCTCACGCGCCACTAAGCTGGCCTACCAGCTGGAGACGGCAGGGAGCGTTGAGGGAGGAGCCACAGAAGTACGCTTGGGAGAGATGGATGTTGGCAGGTGCATTGATCATCGAAAGCCTGCGGGTCGGCGTCGTCCTCGACGACCTCGGCGTGGTCGTGCGACGGTTGTCCCGGGCGGCATCTGCCCACGTAACCCCCGAGCAGCCGGCTGTGTGGACCCTGCTCGAGTTCGACTCCGACACCGCCGACCCCGATGAGCTCGCCGAAAGGCTGTCCCGAGCGCTCGACTCTCCGGGCTGGTACGCGAATCTCGACTCCGACGGCCAGGTGTACGTCGTCTTTCCCGGCACGGCGTTCCGATACACCCGCGATGACGATGCCAGGCACGAGGAGGCGTTGGCCTACGCGCGGTCGGTTGGCGTCCCGGAGGAGCAGTGCGACTGGCGATAGCAGATCGGCTTCGACGCCCATGCGGGTCCTGGGTCAGAAGTGTCACCCAGCCGGGTGGGTTGCGCCCGGAAAGACGTTGAACCTCACATGGGCCTCTCGCGCACGATGTGATTGGTTGTGCGAGCGATCGTCCGCCGATCGGCCATGCTCTGTCCCGGGCGCTGATCTCCAGCCCGTACTATTTGGACACCAACCCTGTAGGCGTCGGCGGCGCCCGACGCACGATCGACGAAGCCGCGCCGATCATGCGCAGGCCGCCTGACGGGTTCGGGATGATCACACCCATGCCAGCGAGCACAAGCACCCCACAGATCTGCCGTTACGCCGATCTGGCCGAGGCGATACGCCGCGCACCAGCGCGCTGCGGACGGGTTCGCCTG
>JACCWY010000562.1 GCA_013697395.1 Chloroflexota bacterium
AGCTGGGCCCAGGCGACGCGCGGCAGGACGCTCATCGCACGACCTTCTCGATCGGCACCACGAGGATGTCGCGCGCGCCGGCTGCCTTCAGGGCCGGGACGATCCGCCACAGCTGGCTGCGCTCCACGACGGAGTGGACGGCGATGAACGCCGGGTCTGCCAGCGGCATGACGGTGGGACCGGAGAGTCCGGGGATGAGGGCGCGGATGCGATCGAGGGCGTCGGCCGGGGCATTCATCATCATGTACTCGCGGCCGCGCGCGTCCAGCACGCTGCGCAGCATGTCGACCAGCCCGCCGACTCGCTCATCGCCGTCGGCGGTGCCGTCGCGGGCGACAAGGACCCCTTCCGAGGCGAGGAGCGTGGCGATCGGCCGCAGCCCGTTGACCCGCAGCGTGCTCCCGGATGCGACGAGGTCGACGACGGCGTCCGCGACGCCGAGCTGGGGAGTGACCTCGACCGCACCTCGGACCTCGACGACCTGCGCCTCGACGCCGGCATCGGCAAGAAAGGCGGCCGTGACTCGCGGGAAGGAGGTGGCGATGCGGCAGCCGGCCAGGTCGGTGACGGAGGTCACCGCGGCGTCGCGCGGAACCGCGAGCACGAGCGAGCAGGCTCCGAAGCCGAGCGGCAGGATCGTGCGCAGCGCGCCACCGTGCTCCGCGACGAGGTCGGCTCCGGTGAGGCCGAGCTCGACGAGGCCATCGGCAACGTACTCGGCGACGTCCTCCGTGCGCACGAAGAGGAGCTCGATGTCGGCGTTGCGCACGCCGGCGCTGAGCCGTCGCTCGGACAGCTCGAACTCGAGCCCGGCGCCCTTCAGCAGCTCGACGGCGGGTGCCTCCAGGCGACCCTTGTTCGGAACGGCCAGGCGGAGCGGCGCCGCGGACGTCATCGCTTCCGCCGCCGAGCTCGCGCCTGGCGGTCGAGCACCAGGCGGTATCCGTCGCGCCCGTACCGGAGCCACTGGTTGACGCGGCTGATGGTGGCGCTCGATGCCCCGGTGCGCTCGCTGATCTCGTGGTAGCTCGTGCCGGCATCGAGCAGCCTCGCCACCCCCCAGCGCGCGGCGAACTCGCGTAGCTCGTTGACCGTGCACAGGTCGCGCAGGAAGCGGAGCGCTTCGTCGGCGTCGCGCAGCGACGCGACCGCGGCACCAAGCTCCCGCGTTGCGTCGCTCATCCAGCGGTCCTCGCCGGACGGCTTCAGGCTGGTCGCCGGAGGAGGAAGGCGCTCGGGCCGCGTTCCCGGTTGCTCAGGTTGATGCGTCATTGCTTTAGCACGCTAAAGCAGTAGCGCAACAACGTCAAGCCCGTCAGGTCCCAGGTTCGCCCTGGTCCGCGGGCGGCCTGGCCCACCGCAGCGAGAACACCGCCTGCGGCGCCCGCTGTTCGAGGTGGACCGAGCCTCCCATGGCCTCCATCGTGGCCTTGACCAGGAAGAGGCCGAGCCCGAGTCCCCTGCCAGCCGAGACCCGGTCCCGGAACAGCCTGCGGGCAACGTCGTCGCCGATCCCGGGCCCCTCGTCCCGCACGCGCAGGATCACCTGCTCCCCGTCGCGCACCTCGACGTGAATCGCCCCACCCGCCGTCGAGTAGCGGTCGGCGTTCGTGAGCAGGTTCGTGATCGCCTGCTCACTGAGGTGCCTGTCGCCGAGCACCCTGACGTTATCCGGGGCCGCGACACGCACCGGGCGATCGGAGCCGCGCGCCCGCAGGCGCTCGATGGCGGCCGCGAGCGCCGGGCCGAGCTCGAACGGCTCGCGACGCGCCTCGACATTCCCGGTGTCCGCGCGCGAGTAGAGCTCGAGCCGCTCGAGGATGCCGATCGCCGCGTCGATCGACTCCAGCGCCCGGGCAGAGTGGCCGGCCGCGCGTGCCGGCATGGCGGGGTCGCGCTGCGCGAGCTCGGTCCGCGCCTTGGCCACGGCGAGCGGATTGCGCAGCTCATGCGCCACGAAGCTGGCGAAGCGGGAGAGGCGGCGTCGCTGGTCCTCCTCCTTCCCGATGTCACGCAGCAGCAGCACCGCCCCGCCACCGGGGATCGGCGTGCCCTCGGTGTCGACGATCACGTCGCGTCCGGACATCGGGATGCGCAGCGTCAGCCGCCGTCGGAACGGCTCCTGCTGTGCGCGCACCTGTGGCCAGTCCGACCGTTCCAGGGCCGTCCCCTGCTCATCGCGCGGCTCGGTCGCTCGACCCCAGTCATCCAGCGGCCGCTCGAAGAAGCTCCGGCCAAAGAGGCGCAGGGCCGCGCGATTGCCGTAGGTTCCACGGAGCTGATCGTCATACACGACGAGCGGCTCCGGGATGGCCTCGGCCACCTCCTCGAGCCGTGCTCGCTCACGCTCCGCGGACGCGAGGGCGTCGTCGAGCTCGCGGCTCGCGCGCTCCAGGCGCTCGCGCTCCACGTCCGCCTGCCGACGGGCGTCGTGGCTGGCTTCGAGAGCGCGCCCGGCGACCTCGCGATGAGCTTCGGCGCGCCTGGCCAGGAAGACGATGACCGGCGAGCCGAAGAGGAAGGCGATGAACCGCACCGTGTCGCTGAATGACCAGGGCTCCTGGCCGGCGAGCGCGAGAAGAACGACCGCCGTCCCGACCAGGTAGGCCCATGCGGCGGCCGCGTAGCCCACCACGAACCCGACGATGGCGATGGCCAGCACGAGAAGCACCGTGTAGGGCAGGTGCTCCGGCTGCGAGCGGGCCAGCCAGGCGCCGAGGAGCGCCGCTCCGGCGCCGGCATTCGCGCCGAGCAGGGCGCGCCGGTCGAACTCGAGGAGC
>JACCWY010000564.1 GCA_013697395.1 Chloroflexota bacterium
ACCTCACTTGTGTCCGCTCAGCTGTCAGAAGCCTTGGGTGCGTCAGAGCCTCCGTTCTCGCAGATCCTGAAGTCACCGCTGCTGGTCGTGCGGTAGTCGAGCTCCTGGTCCGCGACCTGTACGACAACCTGGTAGCCGTCAACCAGCGCCTGCGTGTACATCATCCCGGGCTCTGGGCATCCGAGAGAGCCATCGTTCCAGGTCACCGACTTGGCCATGATTACCTCCACCGCGGAGATGTCAGTCGCCGTGACAGTCGCGGCGTCCTCGCTGATGGCCTGGAGAATCTCGGCCGGCACGCTGCCGCTCATGTCATCGGTCCCTTCGGGAGTGGTGCTGCTCGGTGCCACGGTTGAGATCGGCGCGCGGGTGGGGGAGTCTGAAGCAGTCTGCTCCTCGCCACCGGGCGTCGCGCACGCCGTGACGAGGAGGGTGAGGAGGGCGCCACAGGCGCCTCGGCTGATTGTCATGCGCTAGAGACGCCTCCCGTGCGGTGGGGGTTTCGTTGGCATCCGTGCAAGTCACGCGCCCGCGGACAAAGGGGTGAGGGCCCGGTCGCCCGAGCCCTCATCGCGTTTCGTTGTCTATGCGCCCTGTGGCGCGAGGCTTACTTGACGAGGGTGTAGACCGCCGCGTGCGCGACTGCGCCCCCCGTCCCGATGTTGAGCCAGGCCTGATGGTTGCCGCGGCTTGCTGCCTTGGTGGCCGTCATCGTGACGGTGACGGTGGTTGATCCATTCGTCCCGAGCGTGACGCTCGCAGGACTCACAGTGAAGGCAACTCCGGTCCCCTTCGTGTCGAAGATTGTCACCGGATACGTCCCGCCGGCGCCGAGAGCGGTCAGCGTGACTTTCAACGCCGTCGTCTGGCCCGCGCCAGCGGGGATCGCTCCGAAACTGACACTGGCCCGAATGGGCGCGAGGGGGCAGCCTAGCACGGGGTGCTCCACACCGATGTGCACAAGACCGAATACGGTGACGTGGCGCACCGGCCTTCACGTGGTGCATCTACGAGCCTTCCAGCCGTGTAAAGCCAGCGCAGCGCAGCACTGGCAGGGCGGGATACCTCGAGAAGCGCGAGTCCACCTGCGAGAGGCGGCAGTGCCAGTACACGTTTCCACGAGCCGTCTCGACTCGATGGCCGTGTCGACATGTCTCGCAGAGTCCCGGCCAGACCCACTGGCCAGCGGGTGGCGGAGAGAGTTTCATGTGTCGTTTACCGAACTGGCCATTGCGAACGGATCGGTCCTGCGTATGCTTTCGGCTCCAACCATCATCGGGCCCCTCGTTCGAAGCGACGGGCAGCTCACATGGAGGCCCCTGCTCGTGCCGTCTTCCGTTCCGATGCCGATGCAGCGCGGATTCGTGCTCTTCATGACCATCGCCCTGGCGCTCGGTGCCATCGTGCCACTGATCGCCCCCGCGTCGACACGCGCGATAGATGATCCGGTCCAGATCTGGGAGATCCAGGGCGCGGCGCACATCTCACCGATGAACGGCGAGCAGGTGTTTGGCGTCGACGGCATCGTCACCGCCGTCAGCCTGTCGGGCTTCTGGATGACCGATCCCGAGCCCGACGGCGAGGATGCCACCAGCGACGGGGTCTTCGTCTTCCGCGGATCGGCCGGCTCCAAGCCGGCGATCGGCAGCCATGTCAGCGTCAACGGCACGGTCAGCGAATTCCGCGCAGGGGGCCCGAACTCCGACAACCTGACGACCACCCAGATCGGCAGCGCGAGCTTCACGGTCCCGGCGAACGGCCTCGCCCTGCCGGTCACAACCATCGGCACAGGTGGACGCATGCCGCCGACGGAGATCATCGACAACGATACCAGCGGGTCCGTGGAGGACCCCGCATCCGGCACGGTCTTTGACCCGCAGCAGGATGGGATCGACTTCTGGGAGAGCCTGGAGGGAACCTACCTCCAGGTGAACGATGCCCTGGCGGTCGGCCCGCGAAACGGATTCGGCGAGATCGCGCTCGTCGCCGATGGCGGGGCCGGCGCCGGGCCGTTCACCTCGCGCGGCGGCCTGTACGTCGCGCCGGGTGACTTCAACCCGGAGCGGCTCATTCTCGACGACGTGATCAGGCCGACCCCGGTCGTTGATACCGG
>JACCWY010000006.1 GCA_013697395.1 Chloroflexota bacterium
CTCCGCCTACGTCTCGCGGCCGGGCCCGCGGCTGATCGATGGGGTTGAGATTCTGGCCGCTGTCGTGGCGGGTCGTCCAGATCCACGGGCCATCCGACTGCCTCAGGCCATGGTCAACCAGGGCAAGGATCAGTAAGCGAGACGCGCGAGGCGAGCCAGTGTCTCGCGCAGATCCCGGCCGAACCGGCCGACGCCGGTGAGCTGGACCACGATGCCGACCACCCTGCCGCGCGGGCTCGCCGCGATGCGCTGGAAGTCAACCGCCACGTGACAGCCGCCGTCGGCACGCTCGCTCACGTGGTAGTCGATCAGGGTGCCCGGCCGGAAGTCCGGCGACTCGAGCAGCGTGAGCGTGACCCTGCCGGGCTCTGACCAGTCGTAGCGCTCGCGGGCCCAGACGCCGCCAAGGACATCGGTCCCCTCGGTCACCTCGGCCCAGGTGTCGCCGCGCTCGAGCAGCCGGTAGAATTTCGCCTCCAGGTTCGGCCACAGCTCCGGCCGACGCTCGCTGAAGTCGGTCAGCGCGGTGACGAACCGCTCGGCCGAGACCGCACCGTCCGCTTCGTAGTGGATCTTCGCCATCGTCGATGTCCTCCCGGATGCGAGCCTCGCGCGCACCCGACACAGTACCGTGCGCCGATCGGTCGGCCATCAGAAGGCCCCCGCCGCGCGAACGCTCGCGGTGCTTCGGCACCCGTTCTCGGTTCCTACGAACGGCCTCGATCGAGTTTCTCGTTTCGTGGGATGGGTCCCCGCCGTCGCGTGTCCTACCATCACACTCGGGCGACGGGCGTCATTGGTCGACACGGCGCGCTGACTCGCCGCCCAGGCATGGACCCCACCATCGATCTCGTAGGGAGTGAACCGATGCGCGTGGTCGTCACCGGCGGTACGGGCTTCGTCGGAGCGCACCTGGCGCGAAAGCTGGCGACGCGTGGGGACAAGGTGACCTGTCTCGATGTCGTCCGTAGCTCACCCCTCCTCGACGGGATGGATGAAGTCCGGATCGTCCGCTGCGATATTGCCGCCTGGTCGGAGACATTCCATGCCCTGAAGGCCGCGCAACCCGAGATCGTGTTCCACTCGGCCGGGATCCTGTCCGCGTTCGCGGAAGAGCGGCCCCAGGCCGCGTACCAGGTCAACGCCACCGGAACCTACAACGTTCTGGAAGCCGCAGTCCTGCTCGAGATTCCACAGGTCGTGTTCACCTCAACCATCGCCACCTACGGGCCCGACGTGGGGACGGTCGTGGACGAGAATTCGCTCCAACGTCCGACGACGATGTACGGCGTAACGAAAACCTTCGGCGAGCTGCTGGGCAGCTACTACCTTCGCCGTTTTGGAGTCGACTTCCGCGGGATCAGGCTCGCCTCCGTCATCGGGCCGGGCCGCGGTCCAGGCGGGGCCTCGGCTTACTCGAGCCTCATCGTCTCCGAGCCGGCGCGGGGCAGGCCGTTCACGGTGCCGACCAACGAGGGGACGACCATGCCGCTCCTCTACGTGAAGGACGCTGTCAGCGCCCTGATCCAGATCGCCGAGGCGGATGGCTCAGCTCTGCGGCGCCGGGTGTATGGGGTAACCGGCTTCTCGCCGAACGCGCGCGTGCTGCGCGATGCCGTGTTGGAGGTCGTTCCTGACGCCCACATCGACTTCCAGCCTGACCCGGCGATCGTGACGATCGCCGACGGCTGGCCGGATCGCCTCGACGACTCGGAGGCCGCCCAAGACTGGGGCTGGCAGCCGGCCTACGACCTGGAGTCAGCCGTCGAGGACTTCGTCGCCGAGCTGCGCGCGCATCCGGACTGGCCGTAGTCAGGCGCCGGCGGGGGGCCGCCTGAGGGGCAGCCCTTTGAGGCACACGCAGAGGAGCAGCAGGTCGGCTGGCTTGCGCGGATCACGGCCCGTCAATTCGCCGATCCGCCTGAGGCGATAGACCACGGTGTTCGGGTTGACCGACAGAACGAATGCGCTGCGCGTCAGGTTGAACGAGGTATCCATGTAGGCGCGCAGCGTTTCGACAAGATCGGTCCTGTGGCGCGCGTCGTAGGCTCGCAGTGGCTCGAGCGTGTCTGCCGCGAGGCGCTCCGAACTCGGGCTGGCACGCAGGATATGCTCGAGAATCACATCCTCGAAGGCCACGACCACCCCGGGGGTCCCCTTCTCGGTAGCGATCTCAAGCGCCTCGCGCGCCTCTTCGTAGCTCGACGCGATCCCGGACGGACCGGAATGCCAACCGCCCACCGCCAGCACGAGTCCTGACCCACCAACTTCGGCCGCAAGAAGCTCCGACTGCTCTCGGATTCGGGTCACCTCGTTGGAGTCCTCGGTGGGATAGAGCATCACGATCTGGTCATTACGAAGCCCCACGGCCAGCTCTCCCGAGGTCGGACGAAGCCGGCGGCGCGCGCGCTTCACGGCCAGCCGCCGGCCTGCGTGGTCGGGCAACGAATCCTCCAGGTCCGCGCCGATCGGCACGATCCTGCGCGCCAGGACGACGACGTAGCTTTCCTGCAGGTCGAGGTCGATGGAGGCGGCCTGGCGGCGCACCTCGCCTGAGGCTCCCCTGCCGGCAATCAACGCTTCCAGGACGTCGCGCCGCACGACCTCGCGGTCACTCCATACTCCCTGAGCCTCATCGAGGTACGCCTGCGCGACGATCCTGGAGATCGCGTTCGTGTATCCGATCACTATTCCGGCGATCTCCAACGCGGTCCGCAGCTCTTCGGGTCGATCCGGCTGCACCGCGGCCATGATCGCCTCCCACACGGACTCCGACCACAGCCGATAGGCATGCAGCAGCGACTCGAGCGGAATGTTCTGGTGCACGCGACGCGCGGCGCCCCGGCGAAACACGTCGAGCGTGGAGGCATCGGTCGGGCGCCCCGAGCGCAGCTCGGCGAGCAACGCCTCGAACATCCCGACCGAGATGCCCGCCACGTCGCTGTAGAGGATCACCTCGTCGAGCGCCGCGTAGTCGGCGATCTCGCTTCGGTAGCGTTCTACCATCCGGCGGCCGATCTCCGGCAGCCTGGCGGGGATGCGATCCACGATCGCGGCGGTGGCATCGGTCAGGATCGGCGCTGTCGGTGCGGGCCCGTTCAATTCGTAGCTTCTACGAGGCATAGTCGAAATATTCTCGAATCCTCGGATGGCGAAGGCGGGCGGATTGTACAACCATCAGTCGATCGTCCAGATCGGCCCCTGGCGGTTGTCGGTCGGCCAGCAGGAGAGGGAGAGATGAAGCACCCGACTAGATCGATCGCGTCCGTGAGCCTCGTCGTCATCCTGCTGCTCGCCGCGTGCGGCCAAGCCCCGGCGGCGTCGCCGAGCGGCCCGGCGGCGTCGCCGAGCGGCCCGGCGGGCAGCCCGAGCCAGTCCGATGGAGCGTCCGGGGATCCCGTTAAGGTCGCACTGATCACCGATTCCGCAGGGTCGACATCACTGTTCGGCGTGGCAAACATCAACGGCGCCCGGCTGGCCGTCGAACAGCTCAATGCCGACGGCGGCGTCCTGGGGCGGCCGGTGGAGCTCCTCGTCCGGGACTCGCAGTCGAACCCGGAGGTCGGGGTCCAACTCGCGCGCGACGCCATCCTGCGCGACGAGGTCAGCGCCATCTTCGGCCCGGTCTCGAGCGCCGTGGCTGCGGCGATGACCGAGGTGGCCGCGGAGAACAGCACGCCGATCTTCTTCCACACCTCGAATACCCAGCGGCTGACCACGGAGCTCTTCCACGAGTACGCCTTCCAGGTCGGACCGAACACCACCATGGAAGGGCGCGGTAACGCCATCTCACTGGCCGACAGCGGGCACCAGCGCTGGGCGATCATCGCGCCCGACTATGAGTTCGGCCACCTGCAGGCCGAGGCCTTCGTGGCCAAGCTCCAGGAGCTCAACCCCGACGTCGAGATCGTCAACGAGGCCTTCCCGCCGCTCGGCGAGAAGGACTTCACGCCCTACATCACCACCCTGCTCGCCGCAGAGCCGGACGCTGTCTACGGCTCCCTCTTCGCGGGTGACCTCGTCGCCTTCACCCGGCAGGCGGCACCGCTCGGCTTCTTCGACGAGGTCTTCTTCACCAGTCTCTACGAGACCGATGCGCTGCGCGCGTTGGGAGCGGACGCCCCCGAGGGAGTACGTGGCTACTCGCGTGCACCCTTCTTCGCCATCGAGTCAGATACGATCGACGCGTTCATCGACGACTACCGAAACGCGTACGGCACCTACCCCTCCGACTGGGCGATCATGGCCTACGACGCGGTCATGCTGTGGGCGGCCGGCGTCGAGGCCGCCGGTGACCTCGATCCGGATGCGCTGGTTGCCGCGCTCGAGGGATTCGAGTTCGACTCGCTGCGCGGGCCGGTCACGATCCGGGCCGAGGACCACCAGGCGAGCGTATCGGTCTACTCGGGCATCGTGACGCAGGATCCCGACATCGGCTTCGCCACCTGGACCGATGTTGAGAGCATCCCTGGAGAGGATGTGTGGCTGACCGAGGAAGAGGTCGTGGAACAGCAGGGGCCATAGGAGCGGGCGCCAGACGTGGACCTCGACACGCTCGTCATCCAGCTGCTGGCAGGGCTCACGCGGGCCGGGTTGCTGTTCATCGTGTCGGCCGGACTCTCGCTGGTGTTCGGCGCGATGCGGGTCATCAACCTGGCCCACGGCTCGCTGTACATGCTGGGCGCCTTCGTGGCGTCGACCGTCGTGGCGACGATCGGAGGCGGTTGGGGCCTCTTTCCGGCCCTCGTCGTCTCGGCCGCGGCGGCGGCGCTGGTCGGCAGCGTCATCGAGGTCGGCATCCTGCGCCGCCTGTACCGGCGCGAGCATCTGCTCCAACTCCTCCCCACCTTCGCGATCGTCCTGATCATCAGCGACATCGTCGAGATCGTCTGGGGCACGGCCAACTTGTCGGTTGCCAGGCCGGCCGTGTTGAGTGGCTCCGTGCCCATCCTGGGCCGGCCGTTTCCCGTCTATAACCTGTTCATCATCGCTGCGGCGCTGGGCACTGGAGCAGCGCTGACGCTGCTCCTGAGACGCACCGGGCTGGGTCGCGACATCCGCGCTGCCATCGTTGACCCCGAGATGCTCGGCGGGGTGGGCGTGGACGTGCCGCGGCTCTTCACCGTCGTCTTCGTGATCGGTTCGGCGCTGGCCGGGATGGCAGGGGCCATCGCCGCCGGTTCAGGGGCCGTGGGGCTTGGAATGGACGTCGAGATCCTGGTCCAGGCCTTCGCGGTGACCATCATCGGCGGCCTCGGAAGCATCCCGGGCGCGCTGGTCGGGGCTGGCATCATCGGCGTCGCCGACGCCTTCGGCATCCTGTTCCTGCCGCGGCTCACGTTGGCCATCATCTTCCTGGCCATGGCCGTCGTGCTGGCGATCAGGCCCTCCGGACTGTTCGGACTCCCGGAACGCACGTGACCCCACGACTGACGCTCATCGCGTGGCTGCTCATCGCCGGGGCCGCGATCGCCGCGCCGGCCTACATCGACAAGCTGGGCATTTTGAGCGCCACGCGCATCGTGATCCTGGCCCTGTGGGCGGTCAGCTTGAACCTGCTGCTGGGTCGGACCGGGCTCGTCTCCTTCGCACATGCCGCCTTCTTTGGGGTCGGGGCGTATACGGTCGCCCTGTTATGGCTGCACCTCGACCTGCCGGCCGTTCTGGGCGTCCCTCTGTCGGTCACGGTCGGCGCCCTCGTCGCCTTCCTCACGGGCGCCGTGGCGCTGCGAGCCGTACACCTCTACTTCTCGATGCTGACGCTGGCGTTATCGCAGCTTCTGTTCGTCATCGCCTTCGTCTGGTATGACTTCACGCAGGGCGACAACGGCATCCACGGCATCGATGTCCCCGACGTGCTGCGTGATACGGCGGGATCGTACTGGTTCGTCCTGGCGGTCGGCGCGCTCGGCATCGTCGCGCTCTGGCTGGTCTCCCGTTCCCCGTTCGGCACCGCGCTCCAGGCGATCCGCGAAAATAGGCAGCGGGCTGCCTTCATCGGCATCAGCGTGCGTCGCTACGAGCTCGCGGCGTTCACCATCGCCGGGGCCTTCGCGGCCCTGGCCGGCTCGCTCTTTGCCCTCTTCAACCGCTCTGCGTATCCGGGCCTGATGGACTGGACCGCGGGCGCGCAGCCGATCTTCGTGATCCTCATTGGCGGCATGTACGAATTCGTCGGGCCGGTCCTCGGTGCCATGGTCTACGTGCTTCTCGAGGAGTCGGTGACGCGCCAGACGCTCTACTCCAACCTGGTGCTCGGCGCGGTCTTCCTCGGCATCGTCCTGCTGCGTCCTGACGGCCTCGTGGGCCTGCTCCGCACGCTGGCCGGACGTATGCGGCGGAGTCGCCGAGCGCCAGTCGCCGATGACTCCCTCGAACCTCTCGACATGGATCGGCTGGATCCCGAACGCTGATGAGGATGATTCGAACTGAGCTGATCCTCGAGGTTCGCGATGTGTCGCGGTCGTTCGGTGGCTTCACGGCGGTGGACGGTGTGAGCTTCACCGTTGCCGCCGGCGAGCAGCGGGCGATCATCGGGCCGAACGGTGCCGGCAAGACAACCCTCTTCAACCTGCTCACCGGTCTGCTGCGTGCCGATGCCGGTAGCGTCCTGCTGGGCGAGAGGGAGCTGATCGGCCTGCCGCCCCACCGCATCGCGTCGGCGGGCGTGTCGCGCGCGTTCCAGACGACGAGCATCTTTCCCCGCCTGTCCGTGCGCCAGAACGTCCAGGTCGCGCTCCTCGCCGCAGCCGGCTTGACGAGACGCGTCTGGGGGGATGGCTGGTCGCAGAAACGCGACGAGGCGGAGCGCATTCTCGAGGAGGTCGGGCTGGGGACGAATGCCGATCAACCCGCCTCGATGCTCTCCCACGGCGACCAGCGGGCCATCGAGCTGGCTCTGGCGCTCGCGCACCGCCCGCAGCTGCTCATCCTGGACGAGCCGACCGCCGGTATGGCACCCGCCGAGACGGCGGCGACGATGGCTCTCATCCGCAGGGTCGTCGCCGAGCGCAGCATGACGCTCCTCTTCTCGGAACATGACATGGAGGTCGTCTTCGGGACGGCCGATCGGATCACGGTCATGCACCAGGGAAGAGTGCTGACGGAAGGGACCCCGGCCGACGTTCGTGGCGACGCACGCGTGCAAGAGGTCTACCTGGGGACGGCCGATGTTGCGAGTTGAGGGGCTCAACGGCTACTACGGCGCGAGCCATGTCCTGTTCGATGTCGACCTGCACGTGGCGCCTGGCGAAGTCGTGGCGCTCCTCGGCCGCAACGGCGCGGGAAAGACGACCACGATGGCGTCGATCATCGGCTTCCTTCGCCATCGGTCGGGGAGCATCTCCATCGATGGTCGGCAGCTCGACCACCTCGCGCCGCACAAGCGCATCCGCGCGGGGCTTGGGTTTGTTCCGCAGAGCGGCCGCCCCTTCCGCGGCCTGAGCGTTCGCGAGAACCTGGAGATCGTGCGCGGCCGTACCATGACCGCGGGGTGGAGCGTGAATCAGGTCTTCGAGGTCTTCCCGGCGCTGCGCGAGATCGCAGCCCGCGATGCGGGCCTCCTCTCGGGCGGGCAGCGCCAGATGCTCGCCGTGGCCCGCGCGCTGATGGCGAATCCCTCGATCATGCTCCTGGACGAGCCGACCGAGGGCCTGGCGCCGGTCATCGTGCAGACGGTCGGCGCGCTGGTGCGACGCCTCCGCGACGAGGGCATCGGAGTCCTGCTCGCCGAGCAGAATCAGCGGTTCGCCCTGGCAGTGTCCGACCGAGGATACCTGATGGAGAAAGGACGGATTCAGCACGAGGCGCCGGCTGCCCAACTCGTTGACAGCGAGGAGATGCGGCGCTACCTGGGGGTCTAGGCCGTGACTCGTAAACCCATCTCTGACGGCGCTACAGGAGAGGACGGAATCATGGGGTACATTGAGGACGAGGTCGAAGCGACACGTTGCTGGATGGAGAGCGAACGCTTCGCTGACACCACCCGCCTGTACTCTGCGCGCCAGGTCGTCGAGCAGCGGGGAACGGTGCTGACGGACTATCCGGTCGCCCGCAACGCAGCCGATCGGTTCTACAGCCGACTGCGAGAGCTGTTCGCGCGGCGGCAGTCGATCACCACGTTCGGGCCCTACTCGCCCGGGCAGGCGGTGGCCATGAAGCGGGCCGGGATCGAGGCGATCTACCTCGGCGGATGGGCCACCTCGGCCAAAGGGTCGGCCAATGAGGATCCCGGCCCGGACCTGGCGAGCTATCCCCTCGGCCAGGTGCCCGACGAGGCCGCGGGACTGGTTCGGGCGCTGCTGACCGCGGACAGGAACCAGCGCTTCGCCCGCTCGCGGATGACGGAGGCGGAGCGGCAGGCCGCTTCCGAGATTGACTTCCAGCCGTTCATCATCGCCGATGCCGATACCGGCCACGGCGGTGATGCCCATGTCCGCAACCTCATCCGGCGCTTCGTCGAGGCTGGCGTGCCCGGCTACCACATCGAGGATCAAAAGCCTGGCGCGAAGAAGTGCGGACATCAGGGCGGCAAGGTGCTGGTGGCCCAGGACGAGCAGATCAAGCGCCTCAACGCCGCCCGCTTCCAACTCGACGTGATGGGCGTGCCCGGCCTCATCGTGGCGCGGACCGACGCGGAGGCCGCCAACCTTCTCGACGGCCCGGGGGACGAGCGCGACCAGCCCTACGTCCTGGGGGTGACCAATCGCGAGGTGCCCGGCTACAAGGCCGCCTACCTGGCGGTGATGAGACGGTTCCACCAGGCGGGCGTGACCGACATCAACGGCCATCTACTCTACGCCGTCTCCGACGGCGAGTATGCGGCGGCGGACGACTGGCTCGCGCGGGCCGGCGTGATGGCGGCCATCGGCGATGCCGCCCGAGCACACCTGGCCGATGCGGGCGCCTCGCCCGAGGAAACGCTCGACACGGTGGCCGATGTCCTCCTCGAGGCCTGGCAGGCCGAGGCCGGATTGTTGACCCTCGGCCAGGCCGTCGCCGATATCATGGCCTTCCGGGCCGACGAAGGCATTCAGCTCGAGATGACCGTCGAGGAGTGGCTGTCCTTCGCGGCCACGGCGTCGTGGTACACCGCCCGAGAGAAGGCCATGAGCATGGGCCTCCGCGTCACCTGGGATCCCGATCGGGCCACGACGCCGGAGGGCTATTACCAGATCCAGGGAGGCATCCCGTACGCCATCGCCAAGTCGCTCGCTGCGGCGCCCTTCGCCGACATCCTGTGGATGGAGACCAAGACGGCCGACCTGTCCGAGGCGCGGGAGTTCGCCGAGGCGATCCATGCCGTCTTCCCCGACAAGATGCTCGCCTACAACCTGTCACCCTCGTTCAGTTGGGACACGACCGGCATGACCGATGACGAGATGCGTCGGTTCCCGGAGGAGCTGGGCAGGCTCGGGTTCGTATTCAACTTCATCACCTACGGCGGCCACCAGATCGATGGCCTGGCCGCCGAGGAATTCACGACCGCGCTCCTCGAGGACGGAATGCTGGCCCTCGCCCGGCTCCAGCGGAAGTTCCGGCTGCTGGAGTCGCCCTACCGGACGCCCCAGACCCTGGTGGGTGGTCCGCGTGCCGATGCCGCCCTGCTGGCTGCTTCCGGCCAGACGGCCACCACCAAGGCAATGGGCGCCGGCTCGACCCAAGTCCAGCACCTCGTTCAGACCGAGGTGCCACCCAAGCTCCTGGCCGGCTGGCTGGCCAGCTGGGCCGAACACCACGACGTGACCGATGCGCTCCGGGTCTCGCTGCGCCCCCATACGGCGGGCTCGGAGCTGCTGGAGCTCAGCGTGCTGGATCCGTCCGACGAGAAGCTGGCCAACATCGTCTTTGCCACGATCCAGGATCGCCGCGGCCGTTCAATCCTGTCGGTGCGGGACCAGAACACCGACCCGGCGCTTCGGCGCAAGCGTCTGATGACCCTGCTGCACCTGTTCCTCATTCACCGATACGAGGCGGCGTCGGTCCACTATCTGACGCCGACCGATGACAATCGCCGCCAGTGCGAGAGCATGTTGAAGCTCGGGATCTTCGAGGCCGTCTATGACGAGGTTGGCGAGATCATCGTGGCCGATGTGAACGCAGCTGTGATCAGGGCACTGGCCAAGCCGGCCAGCGTCGAACGGGAGCGGCTCATCACCAAGCTACCATCCAGAGACGCATGAAACCACACGACACCGCCGCGCCGAGATCGCGTCAGTCCGAGACGCCAATGCACGAGCTTCACGAGCTCGACGCAGGCGCTGATGTTGCGGCCGATGACGAGCCCCGCGGCACCGGCCGCAAGCGACCGCGCGACGCGCCGGTGGAGCACCGAGCGATCGCCCTGAGGGCCGCCGCCGAGGAGCAAGACCGGAACCGTCGCGTACTCGACGAGCTGAC
>JACCWY010000077.1 GCA_013697395.1 Chloroflexota bacterium
CCTCACCGTCGAGCACCTCGGCACCGTCGCGTACCGGCCGACCTGGGAGCTCCAGGACGAGCTGGCCGATCAGCGGCGCACGCGCCGGATCGGCGACCGCCTTCTGCTCCTCGAGCACTTCCCGGTCTACACGATCGGCCGCGGCGGGGACGAAGCCAACCTGCTTGCGACGCCGGCCCGGCTGCGCGAGATCGGCGCCGAGCTGATCCGAATCGACCGCGGAGGGGACATCACCTTCCACGGTCCCGGCCAGATCGTGGCCTACCCAATCGTCGAGCTGCGCGACCCGCTCGACCTGCGTCGGTATGTCCGAACGCTGGAGGCCGCGGTCATCGCCACCGCCGCGACGTTCGGCGTCGAGGCCGCGCGGCTGCCGGGCCATCCGGGCATCTGGGTCGACCACGAGCGCAAGCTCGCCGCCGTCGGCGTCCGGGTGAAGCGCGGCGTGACGACGCACGGCCTGGCGCTCAACGTGAACACCGACCTGCGCTGGTTCGACGAGATGATCCCGTGTGGCATCCCGGACAAGGGCATCACGTCGCTTGCCCGGGAGCTGGGCGGGCCGGTGCCGATGGAGGCAGTCGAGGACGAGCTGGCCCGAACGCTCGCCGCTCACCTCGGGCTGCGGGCGGCCGGTGTCGCCACCAGCGTCATCGGTCCTGCCGGCGGACGCGAGCAGTAGCCCGGCCGCCGGTCGGCGCGGCATGAGCCAGCCCGCGACGCATCGGATCGAGGTGGCCGCATTCGGCCCGTGGGAGGCGAACGCCTACCTCGTCTGGGACGGCCGCTCCGCGGATGCGCTTGTCCTGGATCCCGGAATGGGCGCCGCGCGGCCGCTCATGGGGCGCGTCGCCGCCAACGGGCTGCGGCTGCACGTGGTGGCCAACTCGCACGGGCACATCGACCACATCTTCGACAACGGCCCGCTCGTACGCGCCTCGCACGCGCCCCTCGCCATCCACCCCGACGACGCGTATCGGCTCGAGGGCCGGAACAGCTACGGCTTCGAGATCGAACCCAGTGTGGCGACGCAGGACCTGCGGGAGGGCGAGCAGCTGCTCATCGGCGACCTCGTTCTCGACATCCTCCACACGCCGGGCCACACCGAGGGCTCGGTCTGCATGTACGAGGAGCGGCGCGGGCTCCTCCTGTCGGGCGATGTCCTGTTCGCCGGGACGTTCGGACGGACGGATCTGCCCGGCGGCAACGACGAGCAGATGGTCGCGTCGCTGGCCCGCCTCGCTCGCGACATTCCCGCGGCGGTGCGCGTCCTGCCCGGCCACGGCCCCGAGACGACCGTCGAGCGCGAGCTGCCCTGGCTGCGTCGGGTCGCTGCCGCAGGCCGGCTCATCGTCCCTGGGCCATGAACGTCGCGGTGGGGTACCGCGGGGCGCTCGTCGCAATGCTCGTGGCCGTCGCCTCCGCCTGCGAAGCCACACATCTCAGCCCTCTCACGCCGGATGACGTGGAGACTGGCTCGTTCAGCGGCCTCGGTGGGAGCACGGTGGTCTTCACCGGCCACGTCATCCGTTACGTGGACTCGCCCGACCCGGAGTTCCGATGGTACGACCTCGGCGTCCGTCGGTGGCTGAAGGGAAGCGCTTCGGAAGGCACCTTCCTGAGCGTGGAGCGCGAGGTGGCCGGCATCCAGGGCGGGCAGCCAGTGATGATCATCGGTGAGCCGGTTGGGAGGGGCGTCGTCATCGAAGCCGGCGCCTAAGTACCGCTGATCCCGATCTCGGATGAGGCGGTCGAGGGCGGCGGCTGACGAATCGGCACCGGTCCTGCGGCTACGATCGTCGAGCATCCAAGGAGAGACCGATGGCGAACCTGCGCATCACATGGCTCGGGCACGGCGGCATCCTGTACCGGTCGCCGAACGACGCCGGGGTCTGGGTCGACCGATGGACCGGCGCGCCGACCTACCCCGACGCGTATCGCAAGGCCGAGCGCGTCAGCGTCGTGGCACCCACGCACGGCCATTTCGACCATGTCGGCGATGACCTGGCCGACGTGCTCGAGCTGGCCAAGGCCGATGGCGCGGCCGTCGTGTGCAGCCACGAGATGAGCATCTTCCTCGGCTCGAAAGGAGTCGAGGCGGTCGGCATGAACAAGGGCGGCACGTTCGAGGCGGCCGGCATCGGCTTCACGATGGTCCATGCCGATCACACCGGCGGCGCGACCCTCACCACAGGGGACGGGCAGGTCACGCGCGACTTCGGGTCATGGGGCTGGGTCCTGCAGTTCGAGGATGGCACGACGGTCTACCACTCCGGTGACACCGACGTGTTCGGCGACATGCGGCTCGTCGAGCAGCGCTTCCACCCCGAGATCGTGGTGCTGCCCATCGGCGGGCATTACACGATGGGTCCGCGCGACGCCGGGATTGCGCTCGACATGATCGGCGCATCGACCGTCATCCCCGTCCACTTCGGAACGTTCCCAGCCCTCGCCGGCACGCCGGAGCAGCTGCGAGACCACACCTCGGCTGATGTCGTTGCCCTGGAGCCGGGCGAGACGTGGGAGGCCCAGCCCTAGCGTTGCTCACGCGCCGGCGTGGAGCACCGATTCGGCGACGGCGTGCGCCGCCAGGGCCGCGCCCAGCAGCAGCGCCACTCCAACCACGACCAGGTTGGCGGGAAGGGCCCGGACCCGAACCGCGAGCAGACGGCCGTCGTCACCGGGCTCGAAACGTGCGTCGAGCAGCGGCAAAGCCGCCAGGGCGACGGCGAGGATCGGGGCGGCGAGGAGCGCCACGTCCACGATGCGTGCACGCGTGATGCTCGTGATGACCGGATCGACGGCCGAGGCAACGGCGGAGATGCCCAGCTCGTGACCGATGAGCGACAGGGTCACCAACGCGAACGTCGGCGCCATGATCAGGCTCGCGGCGACGGCAAACGCGGATGGATGCCGATGGGCGGGTTCGAAGCGCATGGGCGCACCTCCGATGACGTGCTGGCCGAAGGCACCCGCGGCGAGGTCGACGAATTCGGCGATCCCGGCGTCGCCATCCTCGACGAGGTCCCTCAGCTCCGCTGCGTACCGGCGCCGCCACGAGGCCGGATAGAGCTGGATTGCTGCTCGGGCGGCCACCCGACCCAGCCGGCTCACGAGTCGGCCGCCACGCGGTGGAGGCCGGTCCGCACCGTCAGCTCGAGGCCACGAAGACGCCCGGCCAGCGTCGAGCGGCCGTGGTCGGTGATTCGGTACGGACGGCGGCGGCCGTCGCTTGCCATCGGCTCAATCATCTGCTCCGACTCCAGGCGTGAGATCGCACCGTAGAGGGTGCCGGGGCCCAGCCGCACGCCTGCGAAGTCCTGGACGTCGAGCAGGATGGCGTGGCCGTGCCGTGGACCCGCAGCCAGGCTGACGAGCACGAGCAGGCCGGGATCGCTCGGGTTGGCAGAGGCCGTTCGCATTTTGAAACCTACGTGTGACGTACTACGTGCCACGTAGTATCGACCCAGCGCCTGACGTCTGTCAAGCCCTGGTGGTGTGAACCCGGACAACACCTATCGGGCGCGCATCCGGTTGTTCCGCGGGTTGTGCTCCAGCTCCGCCAGGCCGAGCGCCTCGAGGAGGGGCGGCATGTACATCCCGAAGCGGCCGCGGTACCCCTTCCGCAGCCCGTACCACCCGCCAATCGGGTTCGACTCGGATCGGCCCCACGCCTCGACCGTGCCCTCGGGCGCCGCCTTCTGCTCGTCGGCGGCGCCGAGCGGCACCCAGTCACCCTGCTCCCGCAGCCAGGCGTGCAGGTCCTCGATCGCGCGAAGGTCGTACGTGAGCTTGGTGGAGCCGACCTGGCAGACGATCTGCGGCGGATCGGCCGACTCGTCGCGATACATCTCGTACTCGCTCGAACCGGGCGGTGTCTTCAGCTTCCAGGGATCGTCCTTCGTGCCGGTGCCCGCGGGTGCGTCGCTCATGTGTTCGCTCCTTGCCGTTGCTCTACGTGCCGTTTCAGCCCATCCGCGAACTTCGCGAAGGATGGGCCGAGATCCGGGATCGTGCGCCAGATCATCCCGAGCAGTGGCCCGGTGTACTCCTCGCGCACCTTGAACGCTGTCGTGCCGTCGCCCGACGGCCGGAGCGAGAAGGTCCGGACGCCGCGGAACAGCCCGAGCGGCATGCCGCCGGACCACTCCATCGACTCGCCCGGCCGCCACTCCGACACCTTCACCGGGAACGTGCGGTCCGGGTTGGCTTCGGACACGACCTTGATCGTCTCGCCCGGCAGGATGCGACCCTCGACGCGGACGACGCCGTTGTCCCATGTGCTGTACGAGGGCCCATCGATCAGGATCTCCCAGATGGCCCCCGGGGTTGCGCGGATCGTCGAGCTCGCTTCGTAGAACTTCATGAGTGCTCCTCAATGGTGATTGGCTCGTTCGCCGCGCCGATGAAGTGGGGCAGCAGGCCGGACCATCCGCCCCTGTTGCGATCGCGGCGTTCCTCGCCCGCAGCCCCCAGGCGCTCCCAGCCGCGGTGCTCGATCTCGACGCGGGTGCGGCTCGCGTCGACGGGCACGAAGGTGATCTCGACGTCGGTCGCGTCGGCACGGTCAGCGCGCAGGTGCCACAGGTAGCCGAGGCGGCGCGGCGGCTCCCAGGCGGTGACCTCGCCCCAGTCGTGCTCCTGGCCGCCCGACGTGCGCTCGTAGATCCGGCCGCCCACCCGCGGCTCGAAGCTGATCTCCAGATCATCGGCCGCGCTGACCGTGTGCGAGGCCGGCCACCAGGTGGAGGTCCGCTGGGTCCAGGTCGCGAACGCGTGCTCCACCGGACAGGCAACCTCGAAGGCCAGGCGGATC
>JACCWY010000114.1 GCA_013697395.1 Chloroflexota bacterium
GTCCTATATACCCCTATAGGGTATTATTATGGGCGAGCTTAGCGAGGCTGACGCACCACAAGCGAGATGTTCGCCGGCGATGAGGCGGCGTGGTGAGCGCCGCCCGCCCGGTTTGACTTCTATGGGGCGCCGATGGCGTCCGCCGGCTGCTGAGGGATGCTCGGCGGGCCGCCGGCGTGAGCCTCTTGCTGGCGCCCATCGGTCCGTTCAGCCTTGAAGCCGCGCAGCCGAAGCGAGTTCGAGACGACGAAGACGCTGGAGAGCGCCATTGCCGCCCCGGCGAACAGTGGGTTGAGGAATCCCGCCATCGCGACCGGGATCAGGACCACGTTGTAGGCGAACGCCCAGAACAGGTTTGACTTGATCGTGCCCAGCGTCCGTCGCGAGATCCGGATCGCGTCCGCGGCGGCGCGTAGATCGCCGGAGATCAGCGTCAGATCGGACGCCTCGATCGCCACGTCGGTGCCGGTGCCGATCGCGAGGCCGAGGTCGGCTTGGGCGAGGGCGGGGGCGTCGTTGACGCCGTCTCCGACCATCGCCACGACCCGCCCCTCGCCCTGCAGCCGCTTGACCACCTCGGCCTTGCCGGCGGGCAGGACCTCGGCGATGACCTCGTCGATATCGACCTCGGCTGCGACCGCGCGGGCGGTGACCTCGTTGTCGCCCGTCAGCAGGATCGGCGTCAGGCCGAGCGCTTTCAGCCGCCCAATCGCTTCGGCGCTCGTCGGCTTGACGGTGTCGGCGACGTCGAAGATCGCGCGGGCCTGGCCGTCCCAGCCGGCGGCGATCGCCGTCCGCCCGAGCGCCTGAGCGGCGTGCCGGGCGGCCTCGAGCTCGGCCGTCAAGTGCATCGCCCAGTCTGCCAGCAGCGCCGGCTGACCGACCACGAGCGCGTAGCCGTCGACTACGCCCTCGACGCCGAGGCCCTCGTGGTTGGCGAACCCCTCGACCGCCGGAAGCGCACCGAGTTCTGCTTTCGCGGCCTTCGCGATAGCCTGCGCAATCGGATGCTCGGAGGCGTCCTCGAGCGCACCAACTAGCCGCAGCGTTTCCTCGCGACCGACGCCGTCGGCGAGGGTGATCTCGATCAGGCTCATTTGCCCGGTTGTCACCGTGCCGGTCTTGTCGAGCACAATCGTGTCGATGCGGCGGGTCGATTCGAGCACCTCCGGGCCCTTGATCAGGATCCCGAGCTGGGCGCCACGGCCGGTGCCGACCAGCAGCGCCGTCGGCGTCGCCAGACCAAGGGCGCAGGGGCAGGCGATGATCAGGGCGGCCACGGCGGCGGCGAACGCGAACGCCGTCCCGCCGCCCGCTGCCAACCAGAAGGCCAGCGTCGCGACGGCGGCGGCGATCACGATCGGCACGAAGACGGCCGAGATCCGGTCCGCGAGCCGCTGCACCGGTGCCTTCCCCGACTGCGCCTCGGTGACCAAGCGGGCGATCTGCGCCAGCGCGGTGTCGGCGCCCACCTTCGTCACGCGCACAACCAGCCGCCCGCCGACGTTAACGGTCGCCCCGGCGACCTCCGTTCCGGGCTCGACCTCGACCGGCACGCTCTCGCCGGTCAGCAGCGACTAGTCGACGGCTGAGCGGCCCTCCTCGACGACGCCGTCGGTGCCGATCTTCTCGCCCGGGCGGACGACGAAGCGCATCCCCACGATCAGTTCGCCGATCGGCACCTGCCGCTCGTTCCCGTCGTCGTCGAGAACACTCGCCTCCTTCGCGCCCAACTCGAGCAGCGCGCGCAGAGCGGCGCCGGAACGCCGCTTGGCGCGCGCCTCGAAGTAGCGACCGGCAAGGATGAACAGGGTCACGACTGCCGCCACCTCGAGGTAGATGTCCGAGCCGCCCGCACCCCGCTCGGGCACGAGGTCGAAGCCCATGTGCATACCCGGCTCGCCGGCGCCGAGGAAGAAGAGCGCCGTAACCGACCACGCCCAGGCGGCAAGCGTGCCGACCGAGATCAGGGTGTCCATCGTCGCCGCGGCGTGCTTCAAATTCGCCCAGGCGGCACGATGGAAGGGCCAAGCGCCCCAGATAACGACCGGGGTCGCCAGCTGCAGCGCCAGCCACTGCCAGTACTCGAACTGAAGCGCCGGGATCATCGCCAGCAGCAGAACGGGCAGCGAGAGCACAGCCGAGCCGATCAGCCGGCGTCGAAGCGGCGCCGTCGTGTCCGGCTCTTCCTGCTCGCTCTCGCCCTCATCGTCGTTGGGCAGGGAGGCGCGGTAGCCGGTGGCCTCGACCGCAGCGAGAAGCTCGTCCGTCCCGACGCGCGACGGGTCGAACTCGACCGTCGCCTGCTCGGTCGCGTAGTTGACCGTCGCCTGGACGCCGTCGAGCTTGTTCAGCTTCTTCTCGATCCGATGGGCGCAGGAGGAGCAGGTCATCCCCTCGATGGGCAGCTCGATCCGCTTGGGTGCAGCCGGTTGGGCGCTCATCTGCGCACCTCCAGGGTAAAGGCCGCCGTCTGGACGCGGCCGCCGTCCTTGACCTGCAGAAACAGCCGGTACGGGCCCGGCGTCGGGAAGCTCGCCGCGAAGGCGATCTCGCCGCGGTCGGCATCGCGGAGCGGATGGACGTGCAGGTAGGCGAGGTCACCGGCGCGCAGCGCGACGAGGTGCCCCTGGGCACCCAGGTAGGGCTCGAGCTCGACTGGCTCGCCACCATGGCGGACGCTGAAGACGAGCTCCGTCTCCCGACTCGCGTGTGCCTCTCCCTCGAGCCGAACGTCGTAGCCGTCCACCTCGAGCGCCGTGTCCGGCGGCGGCAGCGGCGCGGGCACGAACTCGCCGGTGGCGAACAGGTCGGCGCCGAGCACCGTCTTGTCGCCGGCGCGCTCGAAGTCGGCGAAGGCACGGTAGACGCCAGCCTCGGGCAGCGCCAGCTCCGTCTCCCAAGTCCCGTCCGGGCGCAGCTCGGGATGGAGATGCTGATAACGGGTCAGGTCGCGGCGGACGACGATCAGGTGCATGCGCACGCCGCCCTCGAGGTCGAACTCGCGCACGGCCTCTCCGTCCCGACCGACGATGCGGAAGCGAAACGGCCCCGGCCGCCCGGTGGGCAGCGCCGCATCTTCGAGGACGAGCTGGTAGCCGGAACTCGCAACGGCAAGGCCGCTCGCCGCCTCCGTCTCCCTGTTGTGGCCGTTCTGGTCAGAAGTCATGTCGCCCTTCTCTGTGTGGTCGTCGACCGGATCGGTGTCTTGGTGAACCGGGTCGGAATGAGTGACCTCGTCCGGCTCGCCAAGCGGGCCGACGGCGTAGCCGAGGCCGGCCGCGACGGCAGCGATAATCGCAAGAGCTGCGGCGTAGGCGGCGAGACGCGCAAGCGCGGTCATGCCTGCACCTGCCTGGTCAGCCTCGCCGCATCGACCAAAGCCGCGACGATCGTGCTCGTACCGTCGACCTCGGGGTGCCATTGAACACCAAGCACGAAGCCGCTCCCGGGTCGCTCGATAACGATGACTGAACCGTCGTCGGCAGAGCCGCTGGCGACAAGGCCGGCACCTAGGACGTTCACTCCCTGGTGGTGACTCGACGGCGTGCTCGCGACGTAGTCGCCACCGGCGGCATGCGCGGCAAGCGAGCCTGCCTCGAGATGCGCCGGACCGCCATCCCCGAAGCCGGAATTGGCACGATGGAGGTGATGGCCGACGATTTCGGGCAGGTGCTGATGCAGCGTGCCGCCGAGCGCGACGTTCAAGATCTGCATGCCGCGGCAGATCCCAAGAAGTGGCAGGTCGCGCGCGAGCGCGCCGCTGACCATGGCCAGCTCGAGCTCGTCGCGCTCGGGCTGACTCGGCTCGGTCTGCGGATGTCGCTCCTGTTGATAGCGGACCGGATCGAGGT
>JACCWY010000132.1 GCA_013697395.1 Chloroflexota bacterium
CCTCGTCACGCTCGGCACCGAGGGCTACCTCCTGGACGACCCCGCGCTCGACCGCGTCGTGGCCAGCGTCCCGCGGCGCGTCGTGACCGGTGTCCCGGCGGTCGGGGCCGGCGACACGTTCGGCGCCTCGCTCGCGGTCCACCTCGCGCGCGGGGCCAGGGCACGCGTCGCTGCCGACCGCGCCACCGATGCGGTCATCGCAATGCTCGAGTCCCGCAGCGTGACGAACGAGGGCTGACGCTCGGATCAGTCGCAGCCTGCATAATGGCGCCATGGTCAACGTCAGCGCCCGCCTCATCGGTTTTCCCCGCATCGGTCCGGCCCGCGAGCTGAAGTGGGCGCTGGAACGCGCGTGGAGCGGCCGCATGTCGGTCTCCGAATTCAACGCCCGTGTGACCGAGCTGCGCCAGGCTCATCTCGACGAACAGCGCGAGCTCATCGGATCCGCCGTCGACGACTACTTCCTGTACGACCAGGTGCTCGAGACCGCGATGCAGCTCGGCCTCGTGCCGCGCGAGCTGCGCGGCGCGCTGGCCGACGACCCGTTCGGGGTTCTGACGATCCTGGCTCGTGGATCGAGCGAGCGCGAGGCGTGGGAGATGACGAAGTGGTTCGACACGAACTACCACTACGTCGTGCCCGAGGTCGTCGGAGCGCCGGAGCGCCTCGTCCCGCTCCCATGGCGCACGCCGCTCGGCGGACCGGATACGGCCTGGGCGATCCTCGGCCCGTTCAGCTTCGTCAAGCTCAGCAAGCTCGGGACCGAAACCGAGCCGCGGGCCCTGGCCGGCGCGACCGGTCGCGCACTGTGGGGATTCGTCCGCGAGCAGCTCGACCGCGACCCCGCGTTCCGCCTCCAGGTCGACGAGCCCTGCCTGGGGATGGCGCTGAGCGCGGACGACGCCCAGCTGCTGGACGCCGCCTATGCCGATGCGAAGGACCTCGGTCTCGTCGAGCCCGCCCTCGTCACCGTTCAGTTCGGCCGGCCGTCGAGCGAGACCGTGGCGGCTCTCGGACGGCGCGGCCTGGCGGTCCAGGTGCCCCTCGAGCGCGTGGACGAGCTCTCCGCCGACGGCGCCTGGGCGACGCAGCCCGAGCACGTCGTGTCCGTCATGGACGGCCGCAGTGTGTGGAGTGACGACTTCGGCGTCGCACGCGAACGCATCGAGGCGATTGCAGACGACGGCATGCCCCTGCGCCTGGTGCCGTCGACCAGCTTCCTGTTCCTGCCCCATACGGTCGAGGGCGAGGACCTCCCGCCGGGCTTCGCCTTCGCGCGCGAGAAGGCGGCAGCCCTCGCGAGCTGGGCGGCCGCACTGGCCGGCGGCGGCTCCGTCGACGCACCCCACCCGCCCGCGGCCGACTGGCCCGAGGTGGGTGAGATCCGCCCACGGGTCGGTCGCGAGGACCGCCGAGCGGCCCAGTCCGACCTCGACCTGCCGCTCTTCCCGACCACGAGCACCGGGTCGCTGCCGCAGACGAGCGAGGTCCGCCAGCTTCGCGTCCGCCTGACGCGCGGCGAGATCGACCGGCCGGCGTACGAGCACGAGGTCGACCGCATGATCACCGAGGCGGTGGCCTGGCAGGAGGCGGCCGGTATCGACGTCCTGGTCCACGGCGAGTTCGAACGGACCGACATGGTGGAGTACTTCGCGGAGAAGCTCGACGGGTTCCACACCACCCGCAGCGGCTGGGTGCTCAGCTACGGCAGCCGCTGCACGCGGCCGCCCATCCTGGCAGCGCCGCCGGTGGCCGCCGAACCGATGACCGTGCGGGAATGGCGCGTCGCGCAGGCCGCCGCCGGGCGGCCGGTGAAGGGCATGCTCACCGGACCGGTCACGATCGTGAACTGGAGCTTCCGGCCGCCGGGTGTGCCAGACGATCGGCTCTTCTGGGCCGTCGCGCAGCCGATCGCCGCCGAGGTTGGCGCGCTGGTCGATGCCGGCGCCCGGATCGTGCAGGTCGACGAGCCGGCGGTGCGCGAGCGCTGGCCGCTCCCGACCGTGGACGCGGAGGAACGCCGCCAGGTCTACGCCCGCGGCGTGCGAGCCGCCCTCAACCACGTGTTCCACCAGCCGGCCGCGGTCCAGATGCACACGCACATGTGCTATGGCGACTTCGGCGACATCGTCCCGCTCTGGGCCGATGCGGGCGTCGACGTGGCGTCCATCGAGTTCAGCCGCTCGAAGGACGAGAGCTACATCCACCAGTTCTATGAGCTGTTCGATGACGGCCACCTGCAGATCGGCCCCGGCGTGTTCGACGTGCACTCGCCGCACTCCCCGGGCACCGAGACGATGGCGTCGCGCCTCGCGCACTTCAGCGGCTTCATGGACGCCACGGACCTGTGGGTCAACCCCGACTGCGGCCTGAAGACGCGCACGTGGCCCGAGGTCGAGCGCCAGCTGACCGACATGGTCGAGGCAGCGCGGGAGATCCGTTCGGCCGCGACCGCCGTTCGGGCCGAATAGGAATGCTCGCGGCCCCCACCGGCTGGGTGGAGATGGTCGAGGTGAATCCGCCGCGGCTCCCGGACATGACTCATCGCGAGCTCCAGGGCCGCTGGGACCACGTGCTCATCACGGACAACCCCTTCAAGCAGGTCCGGGTGTCGCCGTATGCCTACGCCGCGCGCATCACCCACGACATCGACCACGTCCGCCCGACCGTGGTCTGCTCAACGCGCGACCGGAACATCCTGGCCATCGAGTCTGAGGTGCGCGGTGCGATCGGCAACGGCGTCACCTCGTTCCTCGTCGTGCAGGGGGACATGCTCCCCGAGGTCGAGCACTGGAGCAACAGCTATGAGATCGTCGAGTACCTGCGCAAGCTCCAGGAGTCGATGCCGGAGATCGCATTCGAGGTCGGGATGAGCACCCGGGCGCGCAGCTGGGTCTACCGGCGTCGCGTCGATGTCGGTGCCCAGTTCCTGACCACCGGTCCGGTCATGGACCCGGCCTCGGTGCCCGACGTGGCGCGCCGCCTCGAGGTGCGTGAGGGCGATCCGCCTGTCTACCTCGAGATCTCACCCCCGTTCTCGACGCGCTGGGTGAACCGCCTGGAGTCCGTCGGAGCGATCCCGATCGGCGACGAGCTGCGCGAGCGGCTCGCGAACCTTCCCGACGATGCCGTCCGGGCCGAGGGCTGGCGGCAGGCGAGGGAGGCGGCAGATTGTGCCCGCGAGTCCGGGTTTGCCGGCGTCGTGCTCATGGGACTGCGCTTCGAGACCGTCATCGGCGAGGCGTACGAGGCATGGACCGCGGCCAAGAGCAGCTGAGGCCGAAGCCGCTCACGCGACGCGACCGACCGGGCGAGCGGCAAACCGGGCACGGCGCTCGGCAGCGCCCACCCAGCGTCGCAGGCGGCGCAGGCGGCGCTCGACGACGATCCTCGTCCTTCCCACCTCCGCCATCGACCCGCCCCGACCGAGCGCGAACGCCACGTCGAGCACGCGAGACGCCGCCGCCGCCGCCTCCATGGCGCCGCGCAGGTCTGCTCGATGCCGCTCGCGGATGCGGGCGACCTCGATCCATGCCGTGGCCGCATCGAGGGACGCGCGTCGCGTGGCAAGCGTCCAGAGCTCCTCGGCGCGCTCCACCTGCCCGAGGGCGATGAGCAGGCGCGCCGCCACCCGTCGCAGCGCGTTGCCCTCCGCCGGGTGCGCGGTGACCGCCTGCGCCGTCTCGACCAGCTCCAGCGCATCGTCGACGGCCCCCGCGCGCAGCAGGTCGAGGGCCATGCCGCGCGGGTCGAGCACGAGTGCCTCTCGCCATCCACCGGCGCGCAGGCGGCTCAGCTCCGCCTCGAGCAGGACGAGGCTGACGACGTCCTGGAAGTTGTGGTCGAGGACGTCGGCCAGGATGTCGGGCGAGCCACCGCGCAGGTAGCCGAAGTAGCGCGTCGGGACCTCGCTCCCCGGGCAGTCGGAGGTCCGCCGCACGCCGAGCACGCCGGACTCGACGTCCGCCAGCCGCGCGCCACCGAGGGGCCGTCGGAACAGGCGGCGCGCGTCGGGAAGCAGATCGTCGTGCGCCGCGGGCAGCGCGGCCTGCTCGCGGAACAGGCCGTGGACGGTGAGGCGCGCGATCAGCATCGGGAGGTCGAAGGTCCGGCCGTTGTACGTGACGATGCGTGGTGACGACGCGAGGTCGGCCGCCACGGCGCGGAGCAGCGGCGGCTCGTACGGATAGTCGGGCAGCAGGTACTGCCGGACTGTCACGCGTCCGCCGACGAGCCGGGCGACGCCGGCCAGGAAGATGACGGTGCCGGCGCCGGTCGACAGGCCGGTGGTCTCGGTGTCGAAGTAGGCCGCCGGCTCGTGGAGGCGAAGCAGCCCTGCGGTCTCCGTCGCGATCGCGACGCTGCGCTCGACGACGAGGACCGTACCGTGCTCCGTCACGTCGGTCCGGGCATCGAACCAGCGGGCGAGGCGCCCGAGACGGTCGTCGTCTGTGCGCGGCGGCCGTGGTGCCGGCGCTCGGTCGCGAATCGCGGCCAACCGGTCGGCCAGCGTCCGCGACATCATGCCGTCATGCCCGCGAGCAGCTCGGCGACCGTGGCCTTCCCACGCGCTCCGACCTCGATGGCCGGGCCGACGCAGGCCGGACAGCCATCGGCGCAGCCGCAGGCGTCGACCGCCGCACGGCAGGCGCGAACCAGCTCGTCGATGAGCGTGAAGAGCCGTTCCGTCAACCCAACCCCGCCCGGGACCGCGTCGTACAGGTAGAGGGTCGGGCGGCCGGTGAAGGGCGCCTGGACCTGTGCGAGCACGCCGAGGTCGCGAGGGTCGCACATGAGCAGGAGCGCCCCGGTCGTGCGAGCGACCCGCGCGAGGCCGATCAGCGCCCCGTCCAGCGTGTCGCGGTCGTAGCGATTGACCAGCTCCGCCGGCGGTACCAGCCAGCAGGCGGTGGTGTGCATCTCCTGCTCGGGGATGCTGATCGAGCCCCACCCCACGTTCTCGTGAGTGTGGAACTTGATCTTCTTGAACATGGTCACCTTCCAGGCGACCATCACCTCGCCCCGTTGCCGCTTGCCGGCGGGCGGCTCCTCGGCCTCCTCGAAGACCTCGAGCACCTTGAGCGTGATGCCGAGGTCGGCATCGGTGTAGTAGTCGACGTCCGTGCGGGTGACGTACGCCTTGCGCTCCTCCCAGTCCAGGCGGTCGACGTGGTGCTGCACGCCCTCGTGGATGTAGATCGCCTTCTCGTGGACCAGCAGCGGCGCGGCGAACAGGTCGACCTCCCCGAGCACGCGGTGCCGATCCCCGGTCGTGTCGACGATGACGACGTTCTCCGGTGCGCCGCTGCGCAGGCTGAAGTCGCTGGCCGGGAAGTTGTCGTGGCTCCAGTAATAGCGGTCGTCCTCGGCCCGGCGGAGGTAGCCGTCCTCCTCCAGAACATCGAGCAGCATGGGGGTCTCGTCGATCCCGAAGCGCTCGGCGGCGGGAACGGGCAGCTCGAAGCTGGAGGCCCGAAGGTGGTTCAGGAGGACGTGGAGGTTGTCGGGGTTGATGAGCCCGTGCTCGGGCGAGCTGTCGAAGAGGTATGCCGGGTGAGCGGCCAGGAACTGGTCGATCGGGGCCGACGAGCAGATGAGCGCCGAGAGGCTGGTGCTGGCGCGGCGGCCGGATCGGCCCATCTGCTGCCACGTGCTCGCGATGGTGCCCGGATAGCCGATGCTGATCGCTGCATCGAGGCTGCCGATGTCGATGCCGAGCTCGAGGGCGTTCGTGGCGACGACGCCGCGCACGCGACCGTCACGGAGCCCGGCCTCGATGGCATGCCGCTCGTTCGGCAGGTATCCGCCGCGATAGCCGCGGATGGTATGGGGATGGCCCGGAGGCGGCGCGAACGTCTCGCGCAGGTAGCTCGTGAGCACCTCGACCGCGGTGCGGGAGCGCGCGAAGGCGATCGTCTGCACGCCACCACCGATCAGCCGCTCGGCCAGGTGCTGCCCGGTGAGGAGCGCGGAGCCACGGATGCCGAGCTGCTCGTTGGCGACCGGTGGGTTGATGACGAGGATGTGCTTGCGCCCGGACGGTGCGCCGTTGTCGTCGACCAGCTCCACCGGTGCCTCGAGGATGCGCTCGGCCAGCTCGCGCGGGTTGGCGATGGTGGCGCTGGCGCAGATGAAGACCGGGTCCGCCCCGTAGTGGCGGCAGATGCGCCGCAGGCGACGGACGACGTTCGCGACGTGGCTGCCGAACAGCCCGCGGTACGTGTGCAGCTCGTCGATGACCACGAACTGCAGGTTCTCGAACAATTTGAACCACTTCGTGTGGTGGGGCAGGATCGCCGCGTGGAGCATGTCCGGGTTGGTGATCACGACCTGGCCGGCCGCGCGCACGACCGAGCGCACGTTGGGCGGCGTGTCGCCGTCGTAGGTGTGCGTCTTGAGGCCGATCTCGGCCGCATTGGCGAGCGCGCGCAGCTCGACCAGCTGATCGGCGGCGAGCGCCTTGGTGGGAAACAGGTAGAGCGCCCGCGCCGCGGGGTCCTTGGCAATTGCATCGAGGACCGGCATGTTGTAGCAGAGGGTCTTGCCCGACGCGGTGGGCGTGACCACGACGACGTTCCGGCCGCCGCTCGCCGCCGCGTAGGCCGAGGCCTGGTGCGTGTACGGCGCATCGATCCCGCGCGCGCGAAGCGCGGTCACGACACGTGGATCGATGCGCGCCGGCCACGGCGCGTGGCGCGGCGGCCGGGGCTCGAGCTCGCGGTGCGCGGCGATGAGCGGCGACATCATCGGATCGGCCAGGAGGGCGGCAATCGCCTGGTCGGCATTGCTGGGTGGCGCGGTCAGCATCGGTGTCCTCCAGGCTCAGCAGGCATCAAACCGAACATCCGTTCGAGTCGGAACATAGCACAGGTGTTCGAATCCTCACGGGCCGCTGCGACAGGTCGCGTGTCGCGAGAGCCGTGGTCGAGAGAGCCGGAGGGGTGTGGATAACGTCGGGTAGACTTTTCAACAGATGACCGGCGTCGACCTGCCCGCCAACTCGCCGCGGCCCGCACCGTCGCGGCCGCGCTGGCGCCTGCCGGCTTCGCGCGGCGGCATGGCGTGGATGCTCGTCGTCCTGATCATCGGCGTGCTGCTGGCCGTCCAGTTCGGGCGGCAGGTGTACGCCAACTGGGAGATCGGCCAACGGGCCGTCGCGATCGAGGCGCAGATCGCCGAGGTCGACGCCGAGAACGCCGAGCTGCAGCGTGAGCTCGACTACCTTCGCAGCGAGGCGTACATCAGCGCCGAGGCACGACGGCTGACGAATCTCGGGGCACCGGGGGAGCAGGCCCTCATCATTCCGCCCGGCGCCGAGGAGCCTCTTCCCGCGGAGCTCGCCACTGAGCTCGCTCCTTCGAAGCCCCTGCTCGAGCAATGGGTGGACCTCTTCTTCGGTCCATCCGGCTAGGGTCTTCCGTCCGCTCCTGCTCGATGCCAGCCTGGTTGGCCTGCGACGGCCGAACCGGGCGGGAAGGCGAGAGTCGGGCCGCTCGAGCCCGCTCGTTCGTCGTCGCGCCAACCACGGTGGCCGTTCGACGGGCGAACGGTCGGTCGTCCGCCGCAGAGCCAATTCAGTTGGCATCAGGGGCAGCGACGCGCCTCAGTCCGAGGGTGCGTCCTCGGCCACCGCTCGGCGCCGGCGACGTGCCGGCCGAACGTCGGCCCGGGGCCCGGCGCTGCGGATCGCCTCAGACACCCCGTCCGCGTAGCTCTCGAAGTTCTCGGCGAACATGGCCGCCAGCTCGCGCGCCTTGGCGTCGTATGCCGCCGGATCGCTCCACGTGTCGCGCGGTCGGAGGATCGACGACGGCACGCCTGGAACGGCGGTCGGGACGTCGACG
>JACCWY010000136.1 GCA_013697395.1 Chloroflexota bacterium
GCGGCCGCGCCCCGTGTCGAGTCGCGGAACCGTGCTGCACCTCAGCCTACGCCCGGCAGCAAGCCTTGCCTCTGGACCTGCCCTGGCAGGTTCGGCGCCTCAGCGGGACCGGCTAGAGTGGACGTGAAGCTTGAGCTCGTCACCGTCGACCAAGGAGGTGCACATCGCATGACCGCACGCTTTGACGCCATCGGCCTGGTGGTCGCCGACATGGGGCGCTCGCTCGCCTTCTACCGCATGCTCGGCCTCGACATCCCGGCCGATGCCGACGCGGAGGGCCATGTCGAAGCCACGCTTCCGGGCGGCACCCGCATGCTGTGGGACACGGTCGAGACGATCCAGTCGTTCGATCCCGACTGGATGCCACCAAGTGGTGGCCACGGCATCGGGATGGCGTTCGCCTGTGACGACGCGGCGGACGTGAACCGGGTGTTCGCGGAGCTCATCGCGGCCGGCCACGAAGGCCACCGGGAGCCTTGGGACGCGTTCTGGGGGCAGCGCTACGCCACCGTGCGCGACCCGGATGGCAACGCCGTCGACCTGTTCGCGCCGCTCGACGGAGGCGCCTGAGAGCGATTGGCGCCACCTCCCTCTCGTTCACCCGCCAAGCCCGGCAGGAGCCGATAGGTCAGGGCGACCCGGCATCCGGATCGGCGGCGGGGGACCGTTGTGCTCGGTCCCTCCCGAACAGGCCCTTGGGCAGGAGGATTCGCGCCGCGACGATGAGGAGGAAGCCGGCAAACAGCCGTTGAAGGAGCTCGTCGTCAATCGAGAGCGCGAAGACGCTGCCGAGGACGGCGCCGATCACTCCGCCCGCCGCCACCAGGGCCGCCTCGCGCAGGACGAGTCTGCCCTTACGATGGTGCGTGAACGAGCCGGTCAGCGCTGCCGGGATGATGACGAGGAGTGACGTTCCCTGCGCCACGTGCTGGTCGAAGCCCAGGAGCAGGACCATGGCCGGCACCATGAGGACGCCCCCACCGATGCCCAGGAGCCCGGCAAGGAACCCGGCCGACAGGCCGATGAGGACGAGCGGGACGACCTCTCCCAGCTGCTCGGGGCTCACGACAGCAGCATGGTGATCGCCACCACCACTAGGAACATGCCGAAGAGCCGGGTCAGCGCGTCGTCGCTGAGCCGATGCATCAGGCGAGCGCCCGCCTGCACGCCCAGCAGGCTGCCGGCTGCGAGCAGGGCGGCCGCGACGAGGTCGACGTTGTCGGCGCGACCGAAGACGAAGGCGCCGACGGCCGCGATGGGAACGATGGCCGCCAGCGACGTCGCCTGCGCGCGGCCCTGTCCGAAGCCGAGCAGAAGCACCATGGCGGGCACCATGAGGATGCCGCCGCCGACGCCGAACATGCCGCTCAGGAGTCCGGCAGCTGCACCGACCGCGACGAGCGGCAGCAGCGGGCCGCGCTCGTTGGCGCCGGACTCGACGGTCATGCCGGGCGGTGGCCATCGCCGCGATCGGCCAGCTGCGGCTCGATGATGCTGCGCACCTGCTGGATGTGCTCGGCCATCGCGGCATGCGCGCCATCCCGGTCGCCGGCCTTGATTGCCTCGTAGATCCTCCGGTGGCCGTCCAGGGATGCCGCGCGACGGCGCCGGCTCTGGAGTGCCTCACGCCGGCTCTGGCGCAGCCATTCCGAGCTGACCTCGTGCAGCCGGACCAGCAGCCGGTTGTGCGTCGCACCGGCGATCGCCGCATGGAATCGGTGGTCCAGCTCGGCGACGCGGGTGGCATTGGTCTCGTCGGCCATCTCGTCCAGCAGGCGTGCGAGGCGCGTCAGGCCGCCGCGCGTCGTGCGCTCCGCCGCAAGGCCGGCGATGGGAGGCTCGATCGCGAGGCGGAAGTCCATGATCTCGAGCAGGTCGCGCTCCTCCGGCGCGAGCTGGCTGAGCAGTGTGCCGTGCGTGCCGGACCGCGGGTCGAGCACCATCGTCCCCCGCCCCGAGCGGCGCTCGACCAGGCGCTTGAGCTCCAGCTCGTGGACGGCCTCGCGCACCGAGTTGCGCGAGACGCCGAGCTGCTGCGCGAGCTCACGCTCCGGTGGCAGCCGGGCGCCGGGTGGGAGCTGCCGCGTGGCGATGAGCTGCTCCAGGACGTCGTACACCGCGTCCGATCGCTTCGCCGCCCGGAGCGGCAGGGAGGACCAGTCCACCTCGGGTTGTGCCGGCCGTGCCATGGCTCTACTATACGCCTTCGGTATGATGGTAGAACCAATCAGCCCTGGAGGGAACCATCACCAGCGTGGCTCGCAGCGCCGATGCCCAGGCCGCGCCGGCCGTTCGCCTGGCGGGCGTGTACAAGGCGTTCATCGCCCGCGGAAGCGGCGACACGCCCATGCTGGCCCTGGAGGACGTGTCGTTCACCGCGGACGCCGGCGAGTTCGTGAGCCTCGTCGGCCCATCCGGCTGCGGCAAGTCGACCTGCCTGAACCTGCTGGCCGGGCTCGATGAGCCGTCATCGGGAGCGGTCGAGCATCACGGCAGGCCGGTGCGTGGCGTCAACACGCAGCTGGGCTACATCACCCAGGACGACAACCTGCTGCCCTGGCGGACGCTCCTCGCCAACGTGGAGCTGGGGCTCGAGTTCAAGGGCGTTCCGAAGGACGAGCAGCGCCGGCGGGCGCAGAAGTTCATCGAGCTCGTGGGCCTGGGTGGGTTCGAGAAGCACTACCCGCACGAGCTGTCCGGCGGCATGAGCGCTGGTGGAGACAGAGCGTATATATTTATATACGCTCTGTCCCCGACGCGCTACGGAGCCGATGGATGAGCTGGGCACGCGCGGAAAGGACTCGATCCCCCCACCCGCTGGCGCTTCTGACTCGGTCGTGACGTTCCTTGTGGTGGCACGCCCACCGGGCGGGCGTATCGGCCACTCATTGGTCGATCTCCCGTGAAGCGGGTCAAACGGCCAACCACGAGCCGGTCTGCTTCGCGCGTTCTCCCACCGGGTGGGACTTCGGCCACTCTTGGGCCGACACGCCCGTAGGGTGGGAATGGTCTGCGCGCGACCGCGTGGGCCAACCGGCCGGCTGAATCCGCCTCAGGGACCGATCTGGGACCTACACGCCGCCGAAGAACTTGTTGATGCGCTCGGTGTCGTCGGAGAAGGCCCAGCGCTCGGTGATCTTGCCGTCGCGCATGTGGTAGATCTCGGCCGTGCGGTAGACCAGCTCCTGGTCGCCCATCGTCGCGGTGGCGGTCACCAGCGCGATGGCGTGCTCGTCGTTGGCCACGATGTCGTGGGTCTCGGTCTTGATGCCGGCACCCTCCGGGACGTTGCTCCAGCGCTCCATGAGGGCCTGCTTGCCGCGGATCGGCTCGTCGCGACCGATTTCGTGCCAGACGACGTCGTCGTCGAGCATGTCCATCTGCGAGGTCATGTCACCGCTGGCCTCGATCGCCTCGGCGGCGGCGCGGATCTTCGCGGCGTTCGGATGGTCGGCCATCGGTCGAGTGCCTCCTTCTGGCGGGCCGCTCGGTCCCCGGCTGAACCGGGCGGTACCCTGGGCAGGGTACGCCGGGTCCGCCGCCTGAACAAGGAGTTCCGGAAGGACCGCCGTCCCAGGACTCCGTTGACCCGCCGCACGGGTCGGCTGCCCTGGGATATGCGGTTGCGCCGATTGCGATAATCCGGACGTGGCCATGGCTGAACCGATCCGCCGGTGACCCGCAGCGAGCCCTCGGGCGGGCGCGACGAGGAGTTCTGGCGCAACTACCTGTCCAATCCCGATTCGCTGCAGACCGTGGGGCGCAAGCTCTTCAGCCGGATCCCGGCCAGCCCACGTTGTCAGCTCTGCGCCGCCCCGTTCGCGGGCGCCGGAGGGTCCCTCATGCGGCTGATCGGGAAGCGGCCGTCGGATGGGAATCCGAACATGTGCAATACGTGCCAGAAGGTGCTGATCAAGCACCACGGCGGAGCGGAGGTCGACGGGTCGATGCTATACGCCGACATTCGTGGCTCGACCGCCATGGCCGAACGGATGTCGCCCGGCGAGTTCCACGCACTCCTCGACCGCTTCTACACCACCGCGTCGGAAACCGTGTTCGCCCACAACGGTGTGGTCGACAAGTTCGTCGGCGACGAGCTGGTCGCGGTCTTCCCACCGGTCTACGGCGATCGTCACGCGGAACGCGCGGTAGAAACCGCCACCGCTCTGCTGCGCGCCACCGGCCATGCCGATCCCGGCGGCCCGTGGGCCCCGCTCGGGGTGGGGGTTCACACCGGCCGGGTGTGGTTCGGCGCGGTGGGCGAGGGCAGCCACGTCGAGGTCACGGTCGTCGGCGACGCGGTGAATACGGCCGCCCGGATCACGGCCCAGGCCGCGACCGGCGAGATCCTCGTCTCGACGGATGCGGCCGCGGCCGCCGGCCTGGACCCGGCCCTGGAGCGCAGGAGCCTGGAGCTCAAGGGCAAGGAGCTTGCCACCGAAGTGGTGACCCTGCGGGTCGACCGTTGACCGACGTGGCTCGGGCGTGACGACCGAGGTGGTCCTGGTCGGCGACACGCACCTGCCGCGCTTCGGTCGCAGCCTGCCCGCACCACTCACCGACGCGCTTGGCATCGCCGACCGCATCCTCCACGTCGGCGATCACACCGAGCCGTTCGTGGTCGACCTCCTCGAGGCCTTCGCGCCGACCGATGCCGTGGCCGGCAACAACGACTCGCCCGAGATGACGGAGCGGATGGGCCTCGCGCGCATCGTGACGGTGGAGGAGGTCCGGATCGGGATGACGCACGGGCATGCCGGCCCCGGACGCACGACGCCAGATCGGGCCGGTGCAACGTTCGCGGATGCTGCCCCACCCGTGCACGCGATCGCGTTCGGGCATTCCCACCAGCCCATGGTCGAACGGCACGATGGTGTGTGGCTGCTCAATCCCGGATCGCCCACCGATCGGCATCGCCAGCCGACGTTCAGCTTCATCCGCATGCGAATACGCGGCGCGGCCCTGTTCCCGGAGCTCGTGACCTACCGCTGACCTCGGTCAGACATCGAGATCGCCGCGGCCGCTGCGCGCGGCGACGATGAGGCCAATGAAGAGCACCACGTAGATGCCGACGTGGAAGACCAGGTCCGGCTCGGTGCCCGGCCCCACCACGAGGCAGCCGACTGATCGACCCACGCGAGACCGTCGTCGGAGAGCCGGTGTCTCGGGACAACAGCACGGGGGATGGGACCGCCGGCGGGGTTTCCCGCGCAGGCAAGCGATGGCATGATGCCAGCCCACTTCGAAGCCGATGCATGCCAGTCCACCTTGTGCCTCAGCGGACCGACATCGGCGGACAGGGGACCCTGGTCGTGCGGCTGCCCGCCGAGCGACCGCTCCGGGTCCTCGCCGCCGCGCTGCTCGCGTTCTCGATCGCGAGTGCGCCTTCGCTGGTGCGCGCCGCGTCGACGCTGTCCGATGGCAGCGTCACGCCGACGAGCGGCACGACCGCGACGACGTTCACCTTCAGTGTCGACTACACCTCGACCGGCAGCCCGACTCGGCCCGCCCAGGCCGTGTGGGCGCAGGTCGGAGGCGTCACCGCCACGCTCGTCAAGGTGAGCGGCAGCGCCCATGACGGAACCTGGCAGGGGAGCGCGACGCTCCCCGCCGGAACCTGGCTGGTGACCTTCCACGCCACGACTTCCAGCGACCCGCAGCCCGAGCCGCTTCCCAGACCGATGGTCACCGTGACCCAGCCGCCGCCCACCCCGACGCCATCGCCCACGCCCCAGCCGACCGCCACGTCCGCGCCGCCGACGCCCGCGCCGCCCACGCGCTCGCCGTCGACGAATCCGACGCCAAGGCCGCTGCCCACGCCGCAGTTGACCCCACCACCGATCGATGGCGATGACGCGACCCTGGGGCGGACGCCAAGCCCGTCGCCGACACCCAGCGCGTCCGGCTCCGCGCGGTCGAGGACGCCCGCGCCGACCCCGACCCCGACTGCCGACGAGGACGACGATCCTGCCGAGACACCCACCGCTCCCGACCCCCGCCGACGACGCGGCCGCAACGCCTCCCGAATCGATGCTCGCGTCATTCCTGATCGTGGGTGGAACCTTGAGCCTCGCCGGCGCGGCCGTCCTTGCCCGCCAGTGGTTCGTCCTACGCCGGGCCCGCCCGCACTGATCGGACGCAACGAGTGCCGGGCCGAGGGTGAAGGGAGCGTCAGCGATCGATGCTCATCGCCTCGTCCCGCCACATTCAGACCACCGCCGCACTACGGGCCGGCAACGCTTCAGTTGGCGCCGCAGTGCTGGCTGGGAGCCGCAGTTGACCGGGCTGGTGGACATCCTCTCCGTTAGTGCGGCCCCTGTCTGCATCTGACAAGTAGACCTGGTCACCCGGTCAGCCCCGAAGGTCAGCCTGGGCGCCGGCCGACGACGCTGACGAGGGGGCGCCGCCAGACGAGCGCATCTGGATCGAGCCGTTCGAGGCGTCGTAGGACCTCGGCGCGAAGGCGCCGGCGCATCGGCTCATCCAGGGCTTCGAAGGTCAGATCCTCGATCCAGTGCTCGAGCACATCGAGGTAGGAGCGTGGCGTGTACCGATGCTCCAGCCACTCTTCCTGGGCACGGACCGAGCGAAATCCGGCCTCACGCAGGTCCGCTGCCGCGCTGCCCGGCGAGGCGTAGGGCCGGGTGCCGTCCCCCGAGCCGGCCGGTGGGGTTTCGATGTCCAGCTCGTCGAGCGCAAGGTCGAAGGCCGCTTCGGGCTCGAACGGATCCTCGTCGGCTCGCCACGCCAGGCAGGCGAAGACGCCGCCCGGTCGGAGGACGCGGAACGCCTCGCGGACGGCGGCCGCACGGTTCGGAGTGAGCTGGATGACGAAGCTGCTCATCGCCCCGTCGACGCTCCCGTCCGGGAGCGGGAGGCTCGCCGCCTTGCCGACCTCCAGGCTCAGCCGCTCGCGACGTCCCGCATTTCGCGCTGCATCCGCGGCGAGGTCCAGCATCCTGCGCGATGGGTCCACCCCGATGACCCGGACGTTCGGCCAGCGCTCCAGCGCCGCGAGGGCGAGGGTGCCGGTTCCGGCACCGATATCGACGATCGTCAGCGGCTCATCGGGCGGCAGGAGGCCGTCGAGGCGGTCGAGCAGCCGTATGGCGGACGGCGCGATGACCGGCGCCCACCAATCCCGGTAGGCGGCTGCGTATTGGTCGTAGGACGCTTCGGGGGCCGGCGATTCGGACTGCTGCTGTGCGGTCATGGTCGCCGTGAGTCTCTCACGGCCCCGAGGCACGCGCCGTGGGGTCCGGCATGTGTAGGCGCGACGAACGCCGAGCGTCGCACAATGGAAGGGTGACGATCACCGACGAGCGCAGGCTGGTGACCGTGCTCTTCGCGGACCTGGTTGGATTCACCGGCCGCGCGGAGCAGAGCGATCCGGAGGCGGTCCGCGAATTCCAACGCGCCTACTTCGCGGCGATTGCCGCCGAGGTGGAGCGCTTCGGTGGCACGGTGGAGAAGTTCATCGGCGATGCGGCCATGGCGCTCTTCGGAGCGCCGACGGCCCACGATGACGACGCGGAGCGAGCCCTGCGAACCGCATTGAGCATCCGCGAGGCGGTCGGGCGACTCGAGGGCGGGCACGAGGTCCGTATCCGGCGTGAACACCGGCGAGGTGGTGGGCGGCACGGCCGGGCCCCAGTCGGGCGACTACACGGTCAGCGGCGATGCTGTGAACGTGGCGGCGCGCATTCAGCAGGCCGCAGCCCCGAACGAGATCCTGGTGGGCGGGATGACCCGCCGCCTCAGCGCCGAGGCGTTCGCCTTCGCCCCGCTCGAGGAGATGGCGCTCCGGGGTCGCACCATGCCGATGGAGGTCTGGCGCCTGGAGCGTGAGCTGCCCGATCGGCCCAGGATGCGCGGCGGGGAGGCGCGCCTGGTCGGGAGGGAACGGGAGCTTGCCTCGCTCGAGTCGGCGCTCGACGAGGCCTCCGGTGGGCGCGGCCTGATGGTGGCACTGGCCGGGGAGCCCGGCATCGGGAAGAGCCGGCTCGCACTCGAGGTCCTTCGCCGGGCCGAGGCGAACGAGTTCGTCAGCGCCTGGACGAGCTCGCGCTCGTACGCGTCGGCATTTCCGTACCACCTGGTGCGGCAGCTGGTTCCTCAGCTGCTCCATCGCCGGGTCGGTGCGAGCACCGTGGACGCCCTGCGTGCGGCGGACGTCGGCGCGGATGGCGAGAACGTCGAGCGCTGGGCAGCCGTGCTCGACGACGTGCTCGGCGAGGCGTCCGAGGCCGATCCGCAGCTGGCCGACCTGTCTCCGTCGGGGCGGCAGCGAATCCTGGTGCACGCCATCGGTGGTCTCCTGCGCTCGGCCTCGGACCGAACACCGATGCTCCTCGTCCTCGACGACCTGCACTGGGCCGATCCGGCCAGCCTTGCAGTCGTGGAGGAGCTGCTCGACATCCTGCCCGGGCTGCGCGTGATGCTGCTGGCGACCTATCGGTCCAATTGGTCGCACGGCTGGGAGGGTCGCAGCGCCTACGAGCAGCTGAACCTGCGGGCCCTGCGGGCGGAGGATGCGCGGCGGATGGCGGCGGAGCTGGCGCAGGGCGCGTCGCTGTCGAGCGAGCAGACGGAGCTCGTGCTGGAGCGCTCGGCGGGCAACCCGCTGTTCCTGGAGGAGCTGCTCCAGGGCGAGCGGGCGGCGGCCAGCGTGCACCCGCATCGGCTGCCGGCGACGATCCACGAGATGCTCCTGGCGCGCCTGGATGCGCTGCCGCCCAACGCGAGGCGCACGCTCCAGCTGGCGTCGGTGATGGGGATGGAGTTCTCCGAGCGGATCGTGGCGGACCTGTCGGAGATCGACGAGGCCGAGACCGATGGCGCCCTGGGAACCCTCCAGCGCGCCGAGCTCATCGCGGCGGCTGGGTCGGATGGCCGGCTGGCCTTTCGGCATCCGCTCATCCACGAGGTTGCGTACGGAAGCCTGCTGCTCAGCACGCGCCGGGCCCTCCACGGCCGGATCGGACGCTGGCTGGAAGTGCACGGCGGCGAGGAGCAGGTTGCCGAGCTGGCACGCCACTACCGCGACAGTGACGACCTGGCCAAGGCGCGACACTATCTCCCGCTGGCCGGCGAGCGGGCCCAGGCCTTCAACGCCAACCGCGAGGCGCACGGCTGGTTCACCGATGCGGCCGAGGCCTATGCCGACGATCCGGAGAAGCGGGCGGGGATGCTCGAGGCGGCGGCGCAGCAGCCCTACCTGCTCGGCGAGATCGACAGCGCGAAGGAGCAGCAGGAGGAGGCGATCCGCCTGTACGAGTCGGTCGGCGCCGAGCGCGCCGCCCTCAACGCGCGACGGTGGCTCGGGCGGTTCGACTGGCTGCTCGGCGACCCGCGCGAGGCGGCGCGGCAGATCGGTCTGGCCATCGACGGCCTCGAGCGGATGGGACCCAGCCCCGAGCTGGCGATGGCGTACAGCTTCCGGTCCCAGAGCGTCATGCTCGAGCCTGACCTCGAAGCCGGCGCGGAATGGGCCCGCAAGGCGATCGCCGTCGCCGAGCCGATCCGCGCGACCGCCGCCCTCGTGCACGCCTACAACAACCTGGGGTACTGCCTCCTGTCGCAGGGCGACGCCGAAGGCGCCGACTACCTGCGGCGCAGCCGCGACCTCGGCATCGAACATCGCCTGCCCGATGACGTCGGCCGTGCCTACGCCAACTTGAGCGGCCAGGGCACGCGCGTCTTCCCGTTCTCGTACGCCGAGTCGGAGGCGCTGATGACCGAGGCGATCGAGTACGCCGCTCGCACCATCCCCGACGGCATCTTCGACCGATGGATCCGGTCCGGCTGGGGCGAGTTCCTGCTCGTCTCCGGCCGCTGGGCTGAGGCGGAGCGCGTCCTCTGGGACCTGGACCCGTCGGCCGCAGAGGCCTACCTACGCAGCGAGGTGCTCGGCCTGCGCGCCCACCTCCTGGCCTACCGTGGCGGTTACGAGGAGGCAGCGTCGATCGCGTCGGTCGCCGCCGAGACCGCGGTCCACGTCGGCGACGTCCAGGCCGTGCTGCCGACGCTCGCCGCGCTTGCTGCGAGCCAGGCCGGGCTGGGTGGGGACGAGGCGGCGGTCGCCACCATCCGTCGGGCAATCGAGCGGCGCGGCACGAACCGCGAGTCGATCATCAGCAGCTGGTTCCTGTTCGAGGCGGTCGACACGCTGACCGCGATCACTGCCCGCAACCCTGACTCCGCCGCCCTTCGTTCGGGGATCGAGGCCCTCGCCGCCTTCGCCACCATCCTCAGGCCCGATGCCGCCCGTACCGGCGACCTCGTCCAGGCCGAGGTCCGCCGGGCGCTCTTCGGTGCGGCGGCCGAGCAGCTTCAGCGGCTCGCGCGCTCAACCGGCGTGCCGTTCGAGCTGTCCGCGGAGTCCTTTCCCGATAGCACCGATGCGCTCGCCGTGCTCGATCGCGAGCGTCGCCCGTTCGACGCAGCGCGCATCCGGCTCTGGCTGGCGGAGGCGGGCGAGGCGAGCGCCGACGTGCTGCCCGCGGCCCGGGCGACCTTCGGGGAGCTCAGTGCAGATCCGTACCTCGATCGCGCGCAGCGCGTGAGCTGACCGTTAGAGCCGCACCTCATCCGCGGTGGGCACGGACTGGGCTCGAAGGTCGGTGGTGGGTGCGTCGGAGAGCGCAGCGTCCAGCTGAGCGAGGTAGGGCTGTGCGCCGAGTCGCTCGAAGATGGCGCGAGCCTCCTCGGCGACGCGTTGCCGCTCGGCTGGCTCCAGTGCATCGGCGACGATGGCGTCCAGGCCCGTGTTGGCAACCATCCACGAGAGACTCATCTCTCGGAACAGCCGGAGTGCCTCCACGTAGTGGGCTCGGGCCTCGGTGCGGCGACCCTCCAGTGCGGCCAGCGCCCCCTCCATCGCGGCGCGGAAAGCGGTCGTCCGGCGACCCTTGCGGGCTCCCGCGTAGGCGGCCAGCATCTCGCGGATCGCATCGGCATCACGCAGGCGCAGGGCTGCCCGAGACACGACCGGCGGAGCGGCGTCAATGGCTCCCTGGCCGGCCCACGAGAGGGATGCCCTGCCACGCTCGACGACCTCCGCGTAGCGGCCCAACGCCATCATCGCCATCCAGGTCGTGTACTCGATCTGCCCGCGATACTGGGGGTCGTCGAACCGGGCAGCAATCGCCTCGAGCTCGGCAGTCAGCTCTGCCACCGGCTCGCCACGCGCTGCCAGGATCTCGACCTCGATCGCCCCCAACCAGATGCGCTCGGCGGGCTCGGCGTCGTCCCAGATCGGATCCCGAGCCTCCCCGAGCGCCCAGTCCCAGTCGCCGAGTTGGATCGCGGTATCGGCCGCATTGCCGAGGAGGTAGCGCAGGCCGAACTTCTGGCCCCATTGACGAGCCCTGGCCGCCCCGTCACGCGAGACCCGATATGCCGTTTCCGGGTCGTCCGGGTCGAGCGCATACCCCAGGTTGATCATCGCCCGCAGCTGCGGATCGTGGAGGTTGTGGCGGTCGGCCAGCGCGATCACGCCCATGAGCGAGGAAACCGACTCGATCGGCCGGCCGATGTTGGTGAGCGAGACGGCGCGGGTGGTGAGTAGCTCGATCGCAAGCACGGTGAGACCACGCGCCTCCGCCGCAGGGAGCGCTCGCTCCGCGATCGCTACTGCCTCGTCGAAGCGTGACCTCCGCATGGTCAGCTTGGCGAGCGACTCCGCGATCTCGACATAGCCCTCGTCATCCGAGGTGAGGCCGGGCTCGGCCATGGCTTCGGTCAGCAGCTCGAGGGCGCGCTCCTGGTGGCCCTCGATCAGGATGTTCCCGAGGTGCCCGACCGCCTGGCGCCGGGCGACGCTGGCTCCCAGCTGCGTCGCGAGATCGATCGCGCGTTCGAGGTGGGGGTTGGACGCTTCGACCTTGCCCGAGTCCGCCGCGAAGCCGCCCGCTTCCCGGCGGAGGCCGAGCTCGTCGGCGGGGTCGGTCGTGACCTCAAGGGCCAGCTCCACGTACGTGAGCGCGTGGGCAGGTGATGCCAGCGCCCTCGCCCGGGCCGCCGCCCCGCGCAATGCCACGCGGGCCTGCGCCGCCACGGCGGCCCCCTCCTCGCCGCCGGGCTGGGCGCGGTACGCCTCGACGTAGTGCTGGGCCAGGACCCCCGCCAGCTCGTCGTCGCCGAGCATCTCGAAGTGTCGAGCAGCAGCAAGGTGACGCGCCCGTCGGTCGCGCTTCGCCAGCGTGCCGTAGGCGACCTCCTTGATCAGGCCCTGGAGGAACCGATACTGGCCGCGCTCCGGCGACCGCGGGTCGTCGTCGAGCACAATCAGCTCTCGGCGGGCGAGGTGGCGCAGGCGTCGCTCGACGTCGTCTGCGGGCAGCCCGGAGACCGCCGCGAGCACATCGGCCGCGAACGAGAGGCCGATAACCGATGCGTCCTGGAGCAGGCTGCGCTCGGCCGGGTCCAGCCCGTCCAGGCGTGCGGCGATCAGCGCGTGGAGCGTCTCCGGCACGGCGAGCGTGGAGAGGTCTCCGACCGGCTCATAGCTGCCATCGGTCAGTTGCAGGCGGCCGTCGTTGAGGAGCATGCGCACGGTCTCGACCGCGTAGAGCGGGATCCCCTCGGCGCGGCCCACGATCGTCCGAGCCGCCGGCTCCGGGAGGCCTGGGACGAGGCCGCCCAGCAGCTCGAGCATCTCGGCATCGGTCAACGGCTCGAGGCCGAGCGAGGTGAAGCCGCGCTGGCCGGCACCCCAGGTCGGGCGCCGGTCGAGGAGCTCGGGCCGGGCCAGGGTGATGACGTAGATCGGCTTCCCGCGTGACCAGGCCAGCAGATCCTCGATGAAGTCGATGAGCCCCTCATCGGCCCATTGGAGGTCCTCGAAGACGAGCACCACGGGCGCCTGGTCGGCGATGCGCTCGAAGTAGAGGCGCCACGCCGGGAACAGCTCGCCGCGCTCCGCCCCGGAGCCGTCGTCGAAGCCGAGGAGCTGGAGCAGGGGACCCTCCAGGGTGCGGCGCTCATCCTCGTCGGGCACGAACTCCGCCAGGCTGGCCGTGAGCGCTTCGCGGGTCGCCTCCTCATCGGCTCCTTCGCCGATGCCCAGGCGCATGCGCACCATCTCGCCCAGCCCCCAGAACGTGATCCCGTCGCCGTAGGACGGCGAGCGGCCCTGGTGCCAGTAGACGATCTCGGTCACGCCGTCGATGTACTTGAGGAACTCCCAGGCGAGCCGGGTCTTGCCGATGCCGCCCTGGCCGATGACGCTGACGAGCCGCACCCCGCGCTCGCGCGCCGTGCCGTGATAGAAGTCCTTGATCAGCTGCAGCTCGGCGCCGCGCCCGACGAAAGGCGCCTCGAGCTGCTCGCTCCGTCCGGCCCCACCGCGCTTGGCGACGACGCGGAGCGCGCGCCAGGCGGCGACCGGCAGCTCCTTGCCCTTGAGCACCTGGTCCGCGACGGCCTCGTAGGCGATCGCATCCCCCGACGCGCGGCGTGTCGAGTCGCCGACGAGCACCGTGCCGGGCGGCGCCGCCGACTGGAGTCGCGACGCGGTGTTCACGAGGTCGCCGGCGACCATCCCCATGTCGCTGGCGCCCAGGGTGACCGCGGCCTCGCCGGTCAGGACGCCGGCCCGCAGCGCCAGGTCCGGCACGCCGGCGGCTTCCCCCATGCGGCGGACCGCGTCGACGAGGTCGAGCGCCGTGCGCACCGCCCGCTCGGGGTCGTCCTCCTGGGCGATCGGCGTGCCCCACACTGCCATGACCGCGTCGCCGATGAACTTCTCGATCGTGCCGCCGTAGCGACCGATCGTCTCGCGGCAGAGCCCGAAGTACCCTTCCAGCAGGTCGCGCACGTCCTCCGCATCGCGGCTCTCCGAGATCGTGGTGAAGCCGACCAGGTCCGCGAACAGCACGCTCACCAGCCTGCGTTCGGCCACCTGCGCGGCGTTCGCCGTCCCTGCGCCGGCGGTTGCCGTTGGGGCTGCCGCAGGGTCCGTTCCCGAGGCGCTCAGCGGAACCCCGCATTCGCCGCAGAACTTTCCCCCCGCCGGATTCGGCGTGCCGCAGCTGGGGCACTGGATCGCCAGGGGCGTTCCGCACTCGACGCAGAACTTGCGTCCGGCGTCGTTCTGGCTGCCGCAGCTACCGCAGATCACGGGGCACGACTCCTACTCGGGAGCCGAGTATCGCCGTTTCACGCGCAGAGGGTCAACGATGGGGCGGCATTGGCTTGCTCACCCTCTCTTCGGACGATTCCTATCGGATATGCATCGGTGGACTCTTAGGTTGGGTTCATCTGCCCGAACCGTTCGCAATATGCACCGTGGGCATAATTGACAGCGTTTCGAGGGCCCGCATCCATCGGCCTGAGCGTGAAGACGGGCTGAGCCCGAGATGGTTTCCGACATAACGATCCGCCCATGAATATCTGAGAAGAATCGTTCGCCGGTGGACCGTCTCTGGCCGTAGAGTACGGGCCGATGAGCGACCCCGAGCTCCCGGATTCGATCGCCGCCAACGTCGCCGAGTGGACGACGTCGAACGCCCAGTTCACCGATGCGCAGGCCGAGGGCGCCTGGGCGCCACAGGATCTGACCTGGGGCGTGTTCGGGGTGCGGGAGGACGCCATCGGTTCGCCGCTGGGGGACGTGTCCGGGCTGGACGTCGTCGAGCTGGGCTGCGGGACTGCCTACTTCTCCGCGCAGCTGGCGCAGCGAGGCGCGCGGCCTGTCGGTGTCGACCCGACGCCGGCGCAGCTCGCCACCGCCCGGCGGATGATGGAACGGACCGGGATCACCTTCCCGCTGATCGAGGCGCCCGGCGAGCGCGTGCCGCTGCCGGACGCGTCGTTCGACCTGGCGGTCTCCGAGTTCGGCGCATCCCTGTGGGCCGATCCGGCGCTCTGGATCCCCGAGTCGGCGCGGCTCCTGCGGCCCGGCGGCCGGCTCGTGTTCCTCACGAACTCGTTCATCTCGTACCTGTGCGCGATCGACGAGGGCGGCACCTCCGAGACGCTCCAGCGGCCGCAGTTCGGCCCGTACCGGATGCAGTGGCCGGGCGAGGAGGGGATCGAATACCACCTCCCGCATGGCGACTGGATCGACTTGCTGCGGACGAACGGCTTCGAGATCGAGCGGCTCATCGAGCTGAAGGCGCCGCCCGACGCGCAGCCGCACTCGTACTACGACTACGTCAAGCCGGAGTGGGCCTGGAAGTGGCCGCACGAGGAGATCTGGGTGGTGCGGCGCGCTGACGCCTGAGCCAGATGCGGGCGTAGGATGGGCGCATGCGCCGACTCGTGGCCCGAGCGCTCAGCATCGGTGCCGACCCGAGCGATGACGGGGAGCAGCGCCTTCGCAAGATCCTGCTGCTGACCGCCGCTTTCGTCATCCTCCCGGTGGCGATCGTATGGGGCGGCATCTACGCGCTTGCCGGGGCGATCGGCGCGGGCCTGATCCCCTGGACATACGCGGGGTTATCGGCGTTGAGCATCGGCGTCTTCGCCGTCGTGCGCACGTACTGGTGGTTCGGGGTGAGCCAGCTTGCGCTGTACATCGTGCTTCCCTTCGTGCTGATGTGGGTGCTCGGCGGGTTCGTCGACGGGTCAGGGGTCGCCCTGTTCGCCTCCGCCGCCCCAATCTTCGCGATCCTGCTCGGGCACCGCCGACTGGCACCGATCCTCCTGCTTGTCTACATCGGGCTGATCGCGGTCACCCCGGCCGTGGTGGCGAGCGGCGCCTTCGACGGCCTCGCCGGCGACCGGCTGCCGCCTGGCGTAGTGACACTCTTCTTCGCCATGAACCTCGCCACGGTGCCTGCCATCACATGGCTGCTGGTGTGGGCCTTCAGCGGTGGGCGCGAGGGGATGCTGTCGGCGGCACGCGGCATCGTTCGCCGCTACCTCGCACCGGCTGCCGCCGACCAGTTCCTGGCCGACCCACGTCGCCAGGAGCTGGGCGGCGAGATCACCGAGGTGACGGTCCTGTTCGCCGACCTCGGCGGCTTTTCGACCTACGCGGAGTCGCGCTCGCCGGCGGAGGTGGTCGAGCTGCTCAACCGATACTTCGCCAT
>JACCWY010000205.1 GCA_013697395.1 Chloroflexota bacterium
GTCCTGGAGCAGTGACCGGTCGGCGGCGTCCAGCGCGTCGAGCCGCGAGGCGATCAGCGAGCGCAGCGAGTCCGGGACGGTGATGCTCGACAGGTCGCCGACCGGCTCGTACACGTCGCCCACGCGCCGGATACGGCCGTCCGCCAGGAGGCCGCGCACCGTCTCGACGGCGTACAGCGGTACGCCCTCGGCGCGTCCCACGATCGCGGCCAGGGCATCGTGCGGGAGGCCTGGAACGAGCCCGTTGAGGAGCTGGCGCACGGCGTCATCGGTCAACGGCTCGAGCGCCATGGCGGTCAGGTGCCGGCGGTTGGCGCCCCAGTCCGGCCGCCGGTCGAACAGCTCGGGGCGGGCCAGGGTCACGACCAGGATCGGCAGCCCGCGCGACCAGTCGAGGAGGTGATCGATGAAGTCGAGCAGCCCCGTATCGGCCCACTGGAGGTCCTCGAACACGAGCACGGTGGTGCCGCGCGTCGCGATCCGCTCGAAGAGCAGGCGCCAGGCGGGGAAGAGCGTCTCCCGCCCACCTGCCGAGCCCTCGTCAAACCCCAGCAGGCACAGGAGCGCGGGACCGATGCGCTCGCGCTCGCTCGCGTCGGGCACGTGCTCGGCCAGGGTCGCCTCGAGACGTCGTCGGGTGGTTGCTTCGTCGTCATCCTCGGTCAGCTGCGCGCGCCGTCGGATCATTTCTCCCAGCGCCCAGAACGTGACGCCCTCGCCGTAGGACGGCGACCGGCCCCGGTGCCAGTAGATGTCCTCCGTGACGCCGTCGATGTACTTCTCGAGCTCCCACACCAGCCGGCTCTTGCCGATGCCGCCGGGCCCGGTGATGGAGACCAGCCGCACCCGCTTCTCGCGGCCCACGGCGTGGAGCACCTCTTTGAGCTCGCGCAGCTCCTCGTCGCGGCCGACGAACGGAGGCTCGAGGTTGTCCGCGCGCCCCTGGCCGCCGCGTGCAGCGACCACGCGCAGGGCGTGCCAGGCGGGAACCGGCGAGGTCTTGCCCTTGAGCGAGTGGTCGCCGATCGGCTCGAAGACGATCGCGCTCTCCGCCGCCCGGCGGGTGGCCTCCCCCACCAGGACCGTCCCCGGTTCGGCGACGCCCTGCAGCCGCGCGGCGGTGTTCACGAGGTCGCCCGCCACCATCCCCTGGTTCAGTGCGTTCAACGTGACGGCGGCCTCACCGGTCAGGACGCCGGCGCGGGCCCGGAGGTCCGGACTCAGAGCGGAGACCGCGTCGACCAGCTCGAGGGCCGCGCGCACCGCCCGCTCCGCGTCGTCCTCGTGAGCAACCGGCGTTCCCCAGACCGCCATGACCGCGTCGCCGATGAACTTCTCGACGGTCCCACCGTGCAGCTTCACGATCTCGGTGGCGGTGTCGAAGTAGCGGCTCAGCAGCTCGCGCACGGCCTCGGGGTCACGGTCCTCCGCGAGGCTCGTGAAGCCGACGAGGTCGGTGAACACGACCGTGACCAGGCGGCGCTCGGCGGTTGCCGCAACGGTCGCGGGCGTCGCGGCGGGCACATCGGCGTCGAGTGCCAGGCCGCAGCCTGCGCAGAAGCGGGCATCGGCACGGTTCGGCTGGCCGCAATGCGGGCAGGTGGCAGCGAGGGGACTGCCACAGTTGTCGCAGAACTTGCTGCCGCCGCGGTTCTCGGTTCCGCAGGACGCGCAGATCATCGGGGTCCTCCGTGAATGCACGGTGGAGGGTACCGGATCGGCGCAAACCTCAGCCACATTCCATTGGCCTGCGCCCGTGGGGCGGGACTCGCCACGCTCAGGGGGTGTCCTGCGTGGCACGGTGGTTGCCAGTGCCCCCACGTGGCACTGTTCGCCCCGCTTCTCGCCTTCATCGGCCGCCAGGTCGGCCGCATTGTGCAGATGGCGTTCGGCTGGGCCACGATCCTCCTGTTCGGCCGGGTGCCCCAGAGCAAGCAGCTGTTGCTGGCCGGGGTGGCGCTGGGGTCGATCCTGTGGGTCGTCACCCTCATCGGCGCCCTGGTCCCGGACGTCGGGGCGTGGCTGATCGCGTTCGTCCCGGCACCCGACTTCATCGACGACGGCGTGATCCGGCTCGTGATGCTCGTCCTCGCCATCGTGCTGCCGCTGCTGGTGGGCGCCGGCGGCCTGATGCTGATGGACCCGGCCGATCGGCCGGCGGGCATCGGCGGCAAGGCGGTCCAGGTCCTCCGCGGCTATCCGTACGCGGCCGTGCTGTCGCTCGTGATCCTGTTCCTGCTCGTCGTCGCGCCGATCTTCAAGCTGCGCACGATCATCAAGCGCTGGGAGGACGCCCACATCCCGATCGTCATCAAGCCCGACGCCTACGAGCGCGTCGCCAGCGACCTCGAGGCGGCGGTGGACGGTGCGGGGTTGGACCTGGCACGCGCTCGCGCACCGCGGGTGCTCGAGGCACCGTCACGACTGCTCGCCGCGGTCGGAGGCGAGAGCGTGCGGCGGCTCGTGCCCGATCGGATCGTCATGCTCCGCGCCCGCGACCTCGAGGTGACGATCCATCCGTCGGACGTCGCGATGGCCGGGAGCAAGGAAGGGGTCGCCCGCGCCCGGCCGCTGTCGCCAATCGGCTCACGAAGACGGAGGCCCACCTGACGTTGAGCGAGGAGGCGCAGGAGGTGGAGGACGCGCTCCGCGCGCTGCGCGCTCCGGCCGACCCCGAAGTGGCCCTCAAGATGCTCGGCGCCATCGACACCCGGCTGGCGCGACTCACCGTGCCGTACGAGGAGTGGGAGGTCCTCTACCGGCAGCGGCTCCAGATCGAGCGCGACCTGCTCCAGGCCGGCAGGATCGAGCCCTCCGACGAGGCGCCCGACGAGCCCAGGGTCGTCGCCCGGGTCGTCGACAAGCTGACGGGGCTGGTCGGCTGACGCGGCGTGAGAGCCGTCGGTCGCCGACCGGCTGAGCGGAGTGGCACGACCGCTGCATTTGAGTGCTCCCTAGCAACACCGCACAAGGGGCACCGAAGAGTGACCGGACAAAATCCAACCAGCACCCTGGACCAGCCGACGACGGGCACCGAAACCCACCCGCTGGCCGAGGCCGGACAGCAGGCGACCGAGAGCGCCGGCCACCTGGCGGGGCGCGCCGCGGACCTCGGGCTGCAGCAGGCCGACCGCGGCCGTGAGATGGCTGCCGATGGCATCGACACGGTGGCGCGCACCGTCCGTCGCGTCTCCACCGACATGCAGACCGATCAGCCGCAGATCGCCAACGTGGCGCTGTCGGCGGCCGACCAGGCCGAGAAGGTCGCGCAGTACCTGCGCCAGACCGACGCGCGCCAGATCATCAGCAACGTCGAGGACGTCGCGCGGCGCCAGCCGCTCATCTTCGTGGGCGGCGCCTTCCTGCTCGGGGTCGTGGCCTCGCGCCTCATTAAGGCCGGCAACCCGGACCCCGCGCGGCGCGGGCAGTTCGAGCGGTCGGGCTACGACACGGGCTATCGCGGCTCGGAGTCCTTCCGCGGCACCGGCTCCGGGATCACCAACGAGAACGAGGTCTCCTGACATGGAGGCCCGCGAGGACAGCCGGGGAATCGGCGACCTGCTCGGCGATCTCGGCCGGCAGGTCAGCACCCTGGTTCGCAAGGAGATCGATCTAGCCCGCGTCGAGGTGACGTCGAGCGTCGGCCGCATGAGCCGCGGGGCGGCGATGGCCGGGGCCGGTGGCGCGCTCCTCTACGCCGGCTTCGTGGTGCTGCTGCTGGCCGTCGTGCTGGGGCTCATCCAGGCCGGTCTCGATGCCTGGCTGGCGGCGCTCATCGTGGCCGTCGTCGTGATGGTCATCGGTGGCGTGGTCACGTCCATGGGCGTAAAGCAGATGCAGAGCACCGAGCTGGCACCCAAGCAGACGGCTGAGACGGTTCGCGAGAACGTCGAGTTCGTCAAGGAGCAGATGAAGTGACGCTGGACCGCACTGACGACAGCCGGTCGGCCGAGGAGGATGCGGCCGACGCGGTCCTCCAGGCCGACACGGACGACGCGATGAGCGACGACGAGCAGGCGGAGGTCTTCGAGATCCGCGCCGAGATCGAGGAGACCCGCCTGGAGATGGGCGGCACGCTCAACGAGCTCGGTGACCGCCTCGAGCCGAGCCATCTCGTCGAACAGGCAAAGGAAAACGTCCGCGAGGCGACCATCGGTCGCGTCGAGGAGACAGCGAAGGGGATGTCAGACATGGTCATGGACACGATCAAGCGCAATCCGATCCCGGCCGCGTTGGCCGGTGCGGGCCTCGCGCTCCTGTGGGCGAACCGCTCGCAGGGCTCGCGGGGGACGCAGGGGTACTCGTCCTACCGCAGCGGGTATGGCTACCAGGGCCGCCCCGGCTCGATGTACGAGGCCGGCGGCGAAGCAGGCATCGGCTCGAAGGCGAAGGACGCGGCGTCCACCGTCGGCGGCGCAGTCGGCGGGGCCGTCGGCTCGGCGGCCGAGGGCGCGCAGCAGGTGACCGGCGAGGTCATCGACCGCGCCGGCGAGACGGCACAGCAGGTCGGCTGGAAGCTCGACAGCTTCATGCAGGCCAACCCGCTGGCCGTGGGCGCTATCGCGATCGGCGCAGGCGCGCTGGTCGGCTCGATCGTCCCTGAGACGCCGAAGGAGCGCGAGGTCCTCGGCGACGCCAGCCGCCAGGTCGGCAGCATCGTACGCGACACGGTCGACCAGGCCACGACGAAGGCCGAGGAGACCCTCGACCGCGCCGAGGACACGATCAGCTCACCGGCCTGACCGGTACGGCTGTTCCCGACACCCGGTTCCGCAAAGTGCCCGCGGGACCGGGTGTCGTGCTGGATTCCGAAGTTGCTCCGCAGCGGGACAGCGCTGGTGCTGCGAGAGCGCGGCGTCGCTAGTCCGCCCGTGGGCGTATCGGCCAGGAAGTGGCCGAATTAGCTCGTGGGTGGGACGGACGGCCAGGCAGGAGCGCGTTCGTGGCCGTCTGTGGTTCGCGGGTGGGACAAACAGCCACTCAGTGGCCGATACGCCCACCTGTGGACTAACGGACGAGCGGCACGCGCGGATCGGGATCCATGGACGCCCACGCGTCGCGCACGTGATCCAGTGCCGGATCGAACGAGCAGGCCATGGTCCGCACGTCGCCGGCCAGCGCGTTGAGGTAGTAGGCGTCGTCGCCGTGGGTGGCGACGAACGGGTGGTAGCCGTCCGTCACCATCACCGTCTCGCCGTCGCGCACCGCCCACAGCAGGTCGCGCGAGCCATCGGCCCGATACAGGCGCTGGATCCCCCATGCTTCGGGCCGGCGGAAGGCGTAGAAGTACACCTCCTCCAGCACCGCCTCGTTCGGCATGTCGTCGGTGTCGTGCTTGTGTGGCGGCCAGGAGCTCCAGTTGCCCGAGGGCGTGTAGATCTCCACCACCTCGAGCCGATCGGCCGGAAAGTCGGGCGTGATGATGTGGTTGACCTGGCGGGTGGCGTTTCCGGCGCCTCGGATCTCCACGCGCACGTCCTCGGGACCGATGACAACCGGCTGCGCTGCTGCTCCTCCGCGACCCGTGATGAGCGAGGCGGCCACGGCGACGAGAGCCGTCTCGCCGATTGGCGTTGCTTCAACGCGAGAGCCTGCCGGGAGATACAGCGCCCACGGAAGGCCATCCCAAACACTGTGGCGCCCGGGAAGCTCGACGGTTCGACCGTCGATGTCCACCGAGAGGCCACCCTCGAGGATCACGACGGCTTCCTCGCGTCGTGGATCGCCGAGTTCGGAACCCCCTGCTCCGACGCGGACCCTCTCAAACCAGAGGTTGCGCCAGCCGGCGCGCTCCGGGGTGACGGCGACGCCTGGCGCGATGCGCAGGTCGGAGTCGCTCACGCGTCCGGGTTCGGCAGGAGAGCGTCGGTCACCAGGTGCAGGAGCTCATGGTAGGAGCCGATGAAGGCGCGCAACGTCCGCACCGTCGGCGGCCAGGTGTCGAAGTCGTCGACCGCCAGCCCGTGGGGCTCGTGGGCGCGGACGAAGTCGGGGAGGTGGCGGCGCAGCGCGTCGAGGTGCTCGCCGGGCACCGGGTCGTCGATCCGCGGCCGGACCTCGATGTCGGAGGCGTTGAAGCGCTTCTGCCAGGACGAGGGCATGGTGATGATGACGTCGCCGCCGATGAGCTGCGACCAGTGCAGGTGGTGCCGGATTGCGGCGCCAAGGAGGCGCGCCCGGTAGCCGCGGGCCTGCCACTCGGCGTGTGCGCGCTTGAAGACGGCGACCCCCGACCAGGCCAGCGCGGCGGGATCCAGGACGAGCTGCTCGCGCTCGGCGACGACCCGCAGCCAGTCCTCGATGCGTCCCATCATGATCGTGATGACCGGCCCCATCTCCTCCGTCGGCAGCCCCTCCGCAGCGCGTCGTTCCAGGCCCCGCTCGACGGCCTCGGCCGCGGCCAGGGCCTGGGCCACGGAGAAGGAGACCGTGGCGTTGATGCTGATGCCGCGGTAGGTCGCCTCCTCCATGGCGGCCACGCCGGCGATGGTGGTCGGGAACTTGACGATGACGTTGGGTGCCAGCCCGGTGAGCCCGAAGGCCTGCGTCACCATGGCGGGCGCGTCGCGGAAGAGGGTCGGATCGGTCTGGACCGATAGGCGCCCGGCGCGACCGCCGGACGACTCGAAGACGGGCAGCAGGAGCGGTGCGGCGCGCACGCTCATCTCCGCCACGATCCCCCAGGCCAGCTCCCGCTCGGACCAGCTCGGCTGCTCGACGGCGAGCTCGCGCACGCGCGATGCCCAGCGCGCCGGGTCGCCGTTCCAGTTGTCGACCACGATCGTCGGGTTGGCGGTGGCCCCGACCGCTCCGAAGGCGACCGCGTAGCGCAGCTCGTCGACGTTGCAGCTGTCGTTCCAGACGTCGGTCGCCGTCTCGGAAACGGTCCGCCCGAGCGGGCTCAGCCTCAACGTGTCGGGGGTTGACATCGGCTCCTGCAGCGGTGCTAGAGTGCCGCGATGTAATCGTTTGCATGGTAGCGGATTGACGCAACTGGGCACAGCCGTGCAACGCCTCAGCGGGGCGCAGACCATCGCCGAATTCCTGGTGCGCGCGGGCGTCACGCACGCTGCCGGCATCCCCGGCCACGGCGTCTGGACGCTGACCGACGCGCTCCTCGACCGTCCCGAGATCCGGACCGTGCAGGTCATGCACGAGCAGTCCGCCGTCCACCTTGCCGACGGCTTCTACCGCGCGTCCGGTCGACCGATGCTGGCCTTCACCTCGATCGGGCCGGGGGCCACCAACACGGTGATCGGCATGGCGACCGCGTACGTCGATTCCACCGCGGTCGCGCTCCTCACAGGCTCGGCGCACACGTACATGCGCGGCCACGGCGTCCTCCAGGAGCTCGAGCGGCGGCACCATGCCGACAACCCGCGCATCTTCGAGCCGATCGTCAAGGAGTGGTGGCAGCCGTCGCGCGTCGACGAGCTGCCCTTCGTCCTCCACCGAGCCTGGAACGCCATGCTCGGCGGGCGGCCCGGGCCGGTGCTGCTCGACGTGCCGATGGACGTGCAGGCAGACGCCGCGGAGGTCCGCAT
>JACCWY010000211.1 GCA_013697395.1 Chloroflexota bacterium
GGTCACACGTGGTCGGGTCCCCGTGGTGGTCGGGGTGTCGGCAGACGTCGCCCGAGAAGCTGGGGACAATGCTCGGGTCGCCGAGCAATTGGGAGCCGCCGGCGTCATGACCCTGCCACCGCTCTCATACCGGGCGGATGATGAGGAGATCGTCAGATTCTTCCGGTCAGTCGCGGATGCCACCGACCTGCCGTTGATGATCTACAACAACCCATCCGGCAGTAAGAACGATCTCCGACCCTCACTTGTCGCGCAACTCTTCGAGATCGATCGGATCGTGGCCGTCAAGGAAACGTCCGAGGACGTACGGCGAATTTCGGCCATCCTTGAGCTGACCGGGGACGAAATGGAAGTCCTGGTTGGCGGGGATGACTGGGCCCTAGAAGGATTCGCAGCTGGGGCAACGGGCTGGGTGTCTGGGTGCGCGGACGTCGCGCCGCGCGAGTCCGTTGCGCTCTACGAGTCTATTCAGGCGGGCGACATGGACGGAGCTCGCCGCATCTACCGGCGGCTTCTGCCCCTGGCTCGGCTCGACATGGATCCGAAGTTGGTCCAGCTCTTCAAAGCAGCGCTTGATGAGATAGGCAGGTACGGTGGGCCCTCTCGCCCACCACGGCTTCCTCTGACTCGACCCGAGGTGGAGCGCGTCCAAGCAGCGGTTGCTCGCCTAGTTGCCACCCCAGACCTCCAGAGTTGAGGAGTACATCGTGAAGGTCACTGACGTTGACGTGCATGTGGTCTCAGTGCCGTTCACTCAGCCGGAAACTTGGCGATTTGGAAGGCTGTGGGGGCTAACGAGCGCGATCGTGGAGGTTCAGACGGACGAGGGTATAACCGGTATAGGGGAAACTAACGGCAGTCCGCTGATCGGGATTGTGGTCGAGGCGATCCGGGCGAACGCGAGGTGGCTTGTAGGCCGGGACCCGCGGAACATCAACCAATTCCTGCTTCAGAGTGACGACCGAGGATGGCATCACTATCCATACATCGGCCACATGGCATCGGCGGCCCTCGAGATGGCTCTGTGGGACATCTCGGGGAAGGCGGCCGGCATACCTGTGTATCAGATGTTCGGTGGCAAAGTGCGCGATCGCCTTCCCTATTACTGGTACATGACGGTGTATGAGCGATCACCAGATGGAGCGCGCCGTGAAGCGCGCGATGGAGTGGACCGAGGGTTCACCACGATGTACATGAAGATCGGTTTCGACATTGAGGAGGACCTCGCTCTCACCCGCGCGATCCGCGACGAGGTTGGGCCGGACATCGCCATTAGAGTCGACCCGAATGAAGGCTGGTCGATGTTCGACGCAGTCAGAGCGTTGGACGCCTTTCACGAGCTGGGCGTCGAGTTCGTCGAAGAGCCGATAGATATGAATAACGTGGAAGGAATCGCGTATTTGCGACGACACTCAAAGGCCCGCATCGGGGCTAATCAGTCCGCATGGTTGAAGCACAACGTACGGACGATCCTTGAAAAGCAGGCCGCGGACGTAGTAGTTACGGATCCTCATCAGCTCGGATCACTCTCTGCTTTCCGTGACGTTGCAGCCACCTGTGGAATCTTCGGCGTTCCGGTCGTCAAACACGCGTTCGGTGACATGGGCATCACCACCATGGCAGCCATGCACGTCCTTGCAACCATCCACGAGCCGACGCTCGCTCATCAGCAGTTCGTGCAGATTCTTGAACACGACATGTTGGCGCAGCCGCTCGTCTTCCAGGACGGCTGCCTTGACGTTCCCTCTGCGCCCGGCTTAGGGATCGAGCTCGACCGAGACGCGTTGGAGCACTATGGGCGTCTCTACCAGGAGTACGGCGAGTTTGAGGGCTACAGCCCAGGGTTCGACCCATCGCCCATTCCCGATCATGAACTCGGCCACCCGCCAAATCGAAGCTGAGGGCCTGGTCGATGCAGCGCATTCCGAAAACAGACCTGAAGAACGTCTACAGCCCATATCACGTGCCCCACGGCACCGTTCGCTCTGGCGAAGTCTTCCAGATCGAAACTGAAGACGGTTTTGCCGGCGGGCTAAGGCGGCCCGAAGACTTGACGCAAGAACGCCTGGCCTGGGCTGAGGAGCGCTGGTGCATTGCTACCGGGCCGCTCTATGTGGAAGGCGCTGAGCCGGGTGGCGCCCTCGCCGTGACCATCGACTCGATCGCGGTCACCACCCCCGGCATCGTGATCCTGAGCCGCTACCAGGCGCCGTCACCGGATGACTGGTTCTTGGAGTATGAGTATGACCGGCTGCAAACGTACGAGATCCGCGACGGGGAACTAGTCTTCAACGACGCCCTGCGACTTCCTCTGAAGCCCGTCATTGGTTGCATTGCTGTGGCGCCCAAGCACGAGGTGGTGTTGACCCGCAAGGAGGGTGACTTCGGAGGGAATCAGGACTGTACGCTGATGACCGCCGGCGCGACAGTGCTTCTTCCGGTGAACGTTCCCGGTGGGCTGCTGTACTTCGGGGATTGCAAGGCCATGATGGGCGACGGCGAGATAGTCAACGCCCCCGAATGCGGGACGTTGATCACCGCGTCGATAGAAGTACGAGAGCGGCCGAAAGCTATGTCATGGCCAAGGGTGGAGACGTCCGATCTCATGGCTGCCGTGGTGTCGGATATTTCCGCTGCGGATGCATGCCGCCTCGCATTCCGGGAGTTGATGCTTTGGCTCGAGGAGGAAACGGGTGCCGATCGGCAGGAGATTGCCATGCTAATGGGCATGGTCGCAAACGTCCGGATATGCCAAGTCAGCAACACATTCCACACTGCACACTGCGAAGTACCCCGGAGACACATCTCGGCTCTGCGATAGCAAGAGACGCAGCTCCGCTTCCACGGGCGCATGCACTTGACGCCCCCACCGGTGCATCGCGGTGGAGTCCTGGTGGCCTTGGCGGCCGTGGCGCTCCATCCCGAGTGCTGTTCGAGAGGAATGCCTCTGGCGGGTCGTAGCCGTTGCCGCCGTTTTCCACGTGTGGCGGCCCCGACCGTTCTCCAGGGTCCGTTGCCCCGGCCGTCCGCGACGGGCCTCGACAAGCCCACCAACACGGCCTTGCACCACTCCTTGAATGCCCCCGCGCCGACGGCTCCGTTCGAGTTGGTTTCCGGGTGAGTGTGGTGCTCGTTTCCGACTTGCTGATCAAGAATCGAGTTCGTGACGGCATGGGCGACGCCGATGCCTATGACGCGGAACTGGCCGCGGCCAAAGCGGTGACGCCGATCCCGCCCGGCGCAACTTGGCCCCGTACCTTGACGATGCGGAGTCTCATCTAGGCGCCCGATTTCGAGCATGAATCGGTCGGTTTCATGCACGCCGTGCCCTTGAGAGTCCTTTCTGCTGTCGCATGGCTTCGGCGGGGTCGCCCCGACGCCGAATCATCGTTGACCGGCCACCGCGAACCGCGATCTCTGCTGGCTGGGGGACGATGGTCACGAGCGGGAAGATCCCGATCCACGTGATGAGCGCCCGGACGTGAATCGACGGCGTCGCGTCAGCCGGAGCCGTCACGCGGGTGGAATCGGTGTTCGTCACCGGTGCCTCCTTCCTAGATTCCAACTAGCTGGTTGGAGTTTGGCTAGCCTACCTCGACAAGGTGCAACCATCTAGTTGGAGATGGCATACTTCCCGCATGCCATGGGATGTCGAAGGCACCAAACGACGCCTGCTCGATGCAGCGACCGCCGAGTTCAGCGAACGCGGCCTGGCCGGCGCACGGGTCGACCGCACCGCCGCGGCGGCCGGTGTGAACAAGGAACGGATCTACGAGTACTTCGGCAGCAAGGACGAGCTCTTCGGCGCCGTCCTCTCCGAGCAACTGGCGCTCGTCATGGACGCCGTTCCCATCGAGGGAGACGGCATCGAGGCGGTCGCCGACTATGCCGGTCGCGTCTTCGACTACGACTGCCGGCATCCCGAGTTCGCGCGCCTGACGTTCTGGGAAGGCCTCGAGCGGCGTGAGCCGGTCGTTCGCGCGTTCCGCGCGGAGCGATCAGCCTCCAAGATTCACCGGCTTCAGGAAGCGGTGCCGCAGCTCGGGGACGAGGACGCGCAGGAGCTGCTGCTCACGATCCTGACGCTGTGCGCCGCGTTCCAGGCCCTTCCCAACGTCGACCGCCTCTACGCCGGCTCCGCGAAGCGCAACGCGAAGGGTCTTGCACGTCGACGGGCCGCCATCGTCACCACCGCGGACGCCACGGTGCGCGCGATGCTCGCTGGCCGCGCCGGGAGTTCGTCACCTCGAACGGAGGCCGAGGAAACGGTCGCATGACGCGACGAGCACATCGCATCGCCGGTCGAGCTCAGCGCTAGATAGCGGCTTCCAGTCGGGCTCGATCGCGCCATGCCGGACGTAGTTGGTCGCGAATCAGCGCATACACGGCGTAGATATCGTCATAACGTGCCACGTTCGCGGGTAACGGTTCGTGGACGCGGGCGATGTCCACAGACGCTGCCGCGGCCTCCAGAGGCGAGGTAAACCAGCCGATCCCTGTCCCGGCCAGCAAAGCCGCGCCCTTCGCACCGAGCTCGTCTCCTGACTGTATCTCGACGCGGCTGCCCGTACAGTCCGCGATCAGCTGACTCCATTGTTCGCTTCGCGCGCCACCACCAGCCAGGCGGATCGTCTCGACGCGGCGCCCGAGTACTCCATAGCAGTCGCGGATGGCGAGCGCCACTCCCTCGTACACCGCGCGCACGAGGTCTGCGCGCCCGTGTTCCGTGCTGAGTCCCATAAACTGCGCGCGCGCCGTCGGTTCGTAGATCGGGGCGAGGATTCCCACCGAGCTGAGGTATGGATGGTATATGACACCTCGCGCTCCGGGAGGACTGTCAATCAAGAGCGCTTCAAGCTGGGCCCATTGCGCCTCTGCACCGGTCCACGAGATCAGCTCGGCGCAGAAGTGCTCAGCGAACCACTCGAGATTCGTGGTGCCAGCGATGTTTGCAAAGGCCCGGAGCCAACGATGTTCGGGGACGTAGAAGAGGAGGCCGATGTCAGCTGGATCGGAGACGGGCTCATCGAGCACCTGGAAGTTCATACAGGTGGTACCCAGAATCGTGCACGCCTGGCCTGGCTGGACGACTCCGGCGCCCAGCGCGACCGCGGGTACGTCGCCAGCGCCGGTGACGACTGGTGTTCTCGCACGCAGGCCCGTGGCGCGCGCGGCCGCAGCGGTGATCGAGCCTACAACCGCCTGGGAAGGGGCCACCGGCGGAAATAGATGCCGGTAGTCCTCCACGCCGAGCAGCCGGAAGAGTTCGGGCTCAAGGTCCTGAGTGCGCGCGTTTCCGGGCAGCACCGCGGCATCGGACGGGTCGGTGTGAAGCTCGCCGGTTAGCTGAAAGCGAACCCAATCTTTGGAGCACAGAACCCGGTTGGCACGCGCGAGCACGTGTGGTTCGTTCTCGCTCAGCCAGCGAATGACCGGCAGCGAACAGCCCAGCTGCATCACACAACCGGAGAAACGAAAGATCTCGCTCAGGAGCCCAGGCCGCTCGGCTGACAGACGCTCGATGAGGGACTGGGTTCGCCCATCGTTCCACAGGATTGCGTCCCGTACCGGGTGCCCGGCGCGGTCGACCAGCCACGCCCCGAGCATCTGTCCAGTGACGCCGATCGCGGCGACATCCGGACCTCCTGCCTCAGCGCGCGCGAGAACCTCGCGAATCGTCGCGGCCGCCGCCTCCCAAGTTTCCGTCATGCTGGCTTCCGACCAGCCCGGCCGAGGCGAGCGGGTCGAGGTGCGCCGCGTCGCACCCGCCACCGTCGCACCCGCCTCAGTGACCAGCACCGCCTTCACAACGGATGTCCCAGCGTCGATGCCAAGAAGGAAGCGCGCCCTCATGCGGCAGTCAGGCCGTCGAGTGCGCCGACCACGAGGGCTCGGGCATTGGCGTACATGAGGCTGCTGACCTGCTCGCGCGATAGCGCCAGTTCATCACACGCACGGCGGAGTGCCCGTAGCGTCTCGTAACCCATGAACGTGCACGCCAACGGCTCCGGGCCCACCCTGCTGACACTCCACGGGAACGGCCGGCGGGTGAGGCAGACCCGTTGCCCGTTCAGCATCAGGAGTCGGCCGCGAACCGTCGCGACCGGGATGTCGGATCCCCACATGATCCGGTCGATCGGAACTCGTTCAAGCAGAAGTCGCACGACATCGTGGTCCTGGATATTACTGAGGTCCCATAGGACATTTGGAAGGTCCGTCAGCACGTCTAGCGCGGGGGCCAGGATCTCCGGCGCGTAGGCGCGGCCCGCATGTGCCAGAACGATCCTCGCGCCAGGATAGGAGTCAGCGATCGCGACAAGATCGTCGCGATTGATGCAGTCGGCAAGTCGGCTAGGGCGTGGCACATGGAGCATGATGAGCAGGCCCGCCCTGTCGGCCACCTCCAGCTGCGCCGGGCGCACGAAGTCCAGAATGCGGATCTCTTCGAGCGACTTGTTGCGGACCTGGGAGAGATAGGGCTTGAAGCCCACGAAACGCCCGCTCACGATCTGATGCCACAGTTCTTCCGGACTGGCGTCGAGTTCCGGTGCCAGCAGCGCAAACGACCTCTCGTTGTCGATCCGAGATGCTAGGTACGCATTGTTCGCCTCGATATCGACCACACGCAGAGGCATGGGCAATGCGAGCCGCTCGACCTCGACGCCGGGAAACAGCACCCGGTACGCGACTGTCAACTCCTCCCACGTGACGCTTTCAACGTTGAACAGCAGCTCGACGGGATCCTCGGCGATCGGCCGCCGAAGATGCTCTGCGAGCCAGGTGTGGGCGTGAACATCGAAGATTCGGGAGGGCAGCCATTCGCGCAGCTCTCGCTCGAAGATGGGCAGGTCGAAGAGCCGGTACTGGTCCGGCTCATCGATTAGCCGGTCGGGGCCGACGAGGCCCGTCTGCAACGGCTCGGGCACTTTACACATGGCGGAGGTCGAGGGTCACGGCATCGCCCTGCTTCTCTGAACGGAAGATGCCGTCCAGGACGGCGATGACTGCCTCGGCCTCGAAGAGCCACGGCTCATTGTCCGTATCCCACATGCGCACTCGTCGCAGCATGTGCTCCATCTCGCCGCGGTAGTTTTCGTCGACGACCAGCGAGTTGACCACGCCGGTCACTCCCTCGGCCTCCCAGCTGTGCCAACCGGGAGCGTAGCCTGGCTTTGGATTGCGGATGTAGAGCCGGTACCAGGGCGGTTGCAGGCCGAGGTGAAGCGTCCCGTCGACTCCGTAAAGCTCGATCCGCCACGCTTCGGTCCATGGATGCGCCTCCCATCCTGTGAGATCGAAGGTGACGAGCTTATCGCCGTAATCGAGGATCGCCGCACCGGCATCCTCGTACATCAGCCCGCCGAGGGGCATCTCGACGGTGACGTCGAGGGAGGAGAGGGTCTCCTTCTTGAACCCGTGGGCTGTGACCGTCGGCCCGGTCGGCAAAGTCAGTGTCATGCCTTTGACCCGCTTGGGCGCTCCGAGCAAGTGGACAACCTGGTCGATCATGTGGCAGCCGTCGGTGAAGACGCAGCCGCCCATGTCACCCGGCACACTCTGCCACGGCTCGCGCGCCCCCCCGACAGGGGCCGCTGCGTGAAATCGAGCAAGGGTGATCGGCCCCAGGATGTCCTCTTGGATGATCCGCTTGGCCGCGGCAGTGGCCGAGGAGTGGCGCAGCATGTAACCAACCTGGAAGGGAACATCGGCGCTCCGAACATCGGAGGTGAGCTTGCGCATCTGATCGAGCGTCCCGGCACCCGGCTTCTCGAGCAGCATCGCCTGCCGACGCTTCACCGCTTCGCGCACATACATGTGGTTGTCTGGGTCCCAGCCCTCGATGACCACGAAGTTCACGCCCGGCCGGTCGAGGACCTCCTGCGGGGACGCGTACGCCTTTACACCGTGCTCCTTCTCGAGCACGCGACTGAGGTTCTCGTCGGGGTCATAACAGCCCACGATTTCCACGCCCGACGCGCCGCGTAGCAGCTCAAGGCGCGGAAAGATGTGGGGGTGGGTGCATCCAACGAATGCGACTCCGATCCGATCAGGCACCTAGTTCCTCCTCGGTGCTAGCAGCGTCGAGCTCAGAGAGCACCGTGCGGCGGAGCCGCCAGGCCTCCCGGGCGTTCAGGTAGAGATGTCGGTAGAGCCCGTAGACGGCCCGATAGGCACGAGCCTGCCCGGGCCGGGGGGAGTAGCTGGCGGCGACGCGGACGGACGAGGAGACCGCATCCGCCAGATCGCGGTATAGGCCGACGCCGATGCCCGCAAGCATGGCGACGCCGTGGGCGCCCCCCTCGCTTCCTTCTACTACTGTGATCCGGCGCTCGGTCGCATCGGCAAACATCTGCGCCCAGAACGCGGATCGAGACCCACCGCCGACGAGAGTGACGTCGTCAACTGGCTGACCGATCGAGTCGTAGCCGTCGCGCATCGCCAGTGCAGTGCCTTCATAGATCGCACGCATCAGATGCGCGCGCGTGTGCTCAGCCGAGATGCCAAAGAACTGGGCGCGCGCCGCCGGCTCGGCGAACGGGGAGATGATGCCGGCGGTGCTGAGATACGGGTGGTAGATGACACCCCCCGCACCGGGCGGGATCTTCGAGACGGTCTCCTCGATCAGTTCGTAGACGCTTCGGCGCGTGGCCTGTGCATTCGCTCGTTCTTCGGCTGCCAAGTTGTTAACAAGCCAGTCGATGTTGATCGTGCCCGAGGTGTTGATGACTGACCGTAGCCAGCTACCCTCGGGCATGGCGGTCTGTGCGCCGGACTCGAGGGGCTCGAACGTGGGCTGCGCCACGACCAGGCTGTTCAGGAAGCTAGTTCCCAGGATCGAGCACGCCTGTCCGGGGCGGAAGACACCACCACCGAGGGCGGAGGCGACGACGTCCACCGCACCCGCCACCACCGGGGTTCCCGGTCGCAAGCCGACGCGCCGTGAAGCAGCTCGCGTCACCCCGCCCACCACGTCCTGCGAGCGGATCACGGTGGGGAATCGGTCCCAGTACTCGTTGATCCCACAGAGCTCGAAGAGCCGCCGGCTGTGGACCCGGGCGTGAATATCGCCCGGTGCGTAGCCGACATCGGATTCCTCATGATGGAGCTCCCCGGTCAGGCTGTACCGGAGCCAGTCCTTGTGAAAGAGGAGCCACCGCGTTCGCTTCAGAATCTGAGGCTCCGCATCGGCAACCCACCGGATGCTGGAGAGGATTGAGCCGGGGAATGGAGCGGTCCCCGAGTGCTCGAAGATCTGACGGTAGACGCCGTCGTCTTGCCAGCGAGTGATGATGTCGGCGGCGCGGCCATCGTTCCACAGGATGGCGC
>JACCWY010000221.1 GCA_013697395.1 Chloroflexota bacterium
TGTCAGGGAATCGTCTTGACCATCCTTGACGACCGAATTCCTTATCGAAGGCTGGAAGTTCGAGTTGTAGTTCACGCCGTACGGCGGGTCGACGTAGATGCACTGGAGCTTGCCGGCCATCCCCTCCCGCCGGATGAGCGAGTTCATGACCAGCAGCGAGTCCCCCAGGATGAGCCGATTGGCCCACTCGGTCTGGTGCTGATAGAAGTCGAGCTCCTGGCCAGGTGAGAGCTGCGGATCAGCGAAGAGGGTGCGCTGGACGTCCTCGCGCCGGACGGCGCGCAGCATGGCCTCGGTGCTCACCCGCTCGTGGATGTGGAGGCTGACGGTGTCGACCTCGAAGCTGGTGTGCTCCGCCTTGCCGGCCCAGACCAGCTGCGGATCCAGGTGCGGGTCGTACTCGTAGGTGACTTTCTCGCTGATCGACCGATCCTGGGTCGCGATCCCCGCCTCTGGCAGGTTCAGGCGACTGGCGGCCTCGTGGCGATAGTCATCGACGCGGTCCTCGTCGGGCGGCCTGGCCGCAGCGGGCTTGGCGCGAGGTGTCTTGGGCGCCGTTGGCGGTGGCTGGCCGAATTCGGGGCGGTCGGAGCTCATCGGTCTGTCCATGGTAGTCGGGGCGAACCGATGCGCGTCAGTCCCCGGTCCGCGTCAGGTGCACTCGGGTCCCTCGGAGACATACGGTGCCTGTCGGAGCCAGGTCGACTCCGTGGCGAGCCCAGCCATGGCGGCGCCGACGTCACCGCGCGTGACCTTGAATCCGTGAAGCCGATCGCCGATCTCCACTCGCCCGGTCGGTCCGCCCTCGACGACGCGCGGCGGCCGAACCATCGTCCAGTCCAGGCTGCTGCGGGCGATCACGTCGAATTCCCGCTGCTTGGCCTCGACCACGTTGCGGGCCATGAGCCGGACGAGTGCCGTGGTGATCCGGCCGCTGAGTGGCTTGCGCTCACCCGGGACGTCGACCGCACCGCCCGCCAGTCCGACGAGACGCCGGACGCCCGCGATCTCCATGCCCGCCACGACGTGTCGCATGATCGTCGCGGGCACGTCGAGCTGGCTCCGGTCCGGACTCGAGCCGATGGCGCTGATGACGGCGCCCTGGCCAGCCATGGCAGCGGCCACCGCGGCCGCATCGGTCAGGTCACCTTCGACCACGGTGACCCGATCGCGCAGCTCGCCGAGCTTCTCAGGCGAGCGTACGCACGCCGTGACCTCGTGCTCGGCATCGAGCGCCGCGGTCAGCACGGCACTGCCGATATCGCCCGTACCTCCCAGCACCAGCACCTTCATCGGATCACCATACCGACTGCCGGAGGATCGGTCCTCGATGTCCGGCACCCGCGATCCCGTGACTGGCCTCGAAGAGCGCCGCGCCGACTTGCCGTGACGAGCCATGGATCCCCGGCTGCGTAGATCGAGCCCAACGCGCCGGGACCCCGTGCGCGGCTGGCACGCGTTAGCCTTGACAGGTATGGAGCCTCCCGACGCATCCTCCGCGAGCGGCGCACGCGCCCCGCGTCGCCTGCTCCTCCTGCCGCCGCTGCTCGAGGCGATCGACGCATGGCAGGCAGAGCCCACCGGCGAGACGCGTGCTGAGCTGGCTGGCACGCTGCAGGGCGTCGCCGAACAGATGGGGCTGCGTGTCGGGCGCCTGCGCGTCAACGCAGTCCCCGACCTGATCGCCGAGGAGCCCGGCGAAGCCGCGCGTCGCGTCGACGAGGCGATCGACGCCCTCCACGCGGTCATCCGCGACATCTACGAGGCGGCCGCCTCCCAGGCGGTCCGCCACACGCGCCACAGAGCCTCCGGGTCGGACAATGGGTCGCCGTGGACGCAGAAGAAGTCGGCCGGGCCGCCCTCGCGGATCACGCCCGCATCGGCCTCGCCGATGAGCTCGCCGCCACGCCACGTCGCCGCCGCCAAGGCCAGGACCGGCTCGATCCCGGCGGCCACCAGGCTCGTCACCTCCCACGCAAGCTGGTTGGCGCGCAGCGATCCGCCGCCGAAGTCGCTGCCGGTCGCGATCGCCACGCCGGCGTCCCGGGCGATCCGGACCGACGCCTCGCCCTGCTCGAGTCGGGCCGCGGTTGCCGCGAGCCCGGCCGCCCCGGCGAAGCGCTCCATCCTCGTCGTGGCGCCGAAGCTGAGCCATGACCGCATGACCGCCAGGGTGCTGACGAGTGTCGTGCCGCGCGCCGCCATCTCGGCGGCGACCACCGCGTCGAGGTCGAAGCCGTGCTCAATCGAGTCCACGCCGCCCAGGACCGCCTCACGGGCGCCGTTGAGGCGACCGGAATGGGCGGCCACGGTGGCGCCCCGTTCGTGCACCGCCTCGACCACCGCCGCCACCTCGTTCGCCGTCCAGGGCGAGACGTTGACGTCGGGGCCGTCCATGTAGAGCTTCACAAGGTCGGCGCCCGCATCCAGCTGTCCAATCGCCGCCGCCAGCAGCTCGTCGCCGGTCTCGACCTCGACAGCGGCCAGCGACGGGTTCGAGCCGCGCCTGAAGAGCCACGAACCCGCGGCGCGCAGGTACGGCCGGTCGGAGGTGGCGGCCCATCGGTCGCGCACGCCGAGCGCGAGGGGCCGCTCACGACCATCTGCCGGGTCGACGCCGATCGGCGAGCCGACGTCGCGCATCCAGCGCACCCCGGCGGCGAGGCCGATCCGCCCGTTGTGCTCGGCGACGGCGAGCAGCGTCTCGGGCGGGTCGCCGAAGCGCGCGATCCAGTTCGCGCCGCCCGGCCCGGTGACGTGGCTGTGACAGTCGACCATGCCGGGCACGAACGCCGCTCCGGCGCAGTCCACGACCCGTGCGTCTCCTGGATCCTCTTCTCCGCCGGTGGGCCGAATCCAGGCGATCCTCCCGCCGTCGACCAGGATGCTGATGTTCCGCTGCAGCGTTGGCGAGCGGCCATCGGCGAGGGCGCCGTCGCGGTACAGGATCCGGCCAGTCGGCGGCGCGGGCGTCGGGGTCGGCGCGGCGGTCGCCGCTGCGTTCGGCGAATCGGTCGTATCGGCCGTCGAGCTCGCGCCGGGGGAGGCGCGCGGGCTCAGCGACGGGATCGGCGTGGCGCAGGCCGCCAGCCCGGCCGCGGAGGCAGCCACGCCGAGCTGCAGCAGGCGTCGCCGGCTGATCGGCACCGGATGCGAGTGCACGGCGCCATTATCGGCCGATGCGGCCCAGGTGGGTGTCGTGGAAGTCGGTAGGCAGCTTGAGCCCGTAGCCCAGGGTGCGGTCCATCCCGACGTGCGCGACCAGGATGGCGCCGGCCAGCGCAAGCGGCGCGATGGCGGCGAACCAGCCCACGGCCAGCAGCACCAGCGCCGTTGCCAGGTTGTGGGCGAGGTTGTACGTGATGGCGCCCGGCCCGGGGCCGCCGAGGTAGCCGACCATCGAGAGGTCAGGCGCCAGCAGGAGCGGGAGCAGCCACAGCGCGTTGCCGCCCAGCTGGAGATAGGTCAGCACGCCCGCCACGAAGATGGCGACCGCCTCGAGGCGCAGGATGACGTCGACACCCCGCACTCGTTCCTCTACTCCCAGCGGAACATGAGCACAGCCAGGACGAACGTGATGACGACCCACACGCCCATGCCGAGCAGCTGCGGCCCCAACGACAGGAGGCCGGCACCCTCGTTCACGATCGCCCGCAGCGCCTCGTTGACGTAGGTGAGCGGCATGAACTGGGTCACCGCCGCCAGGAAGTCCGGCATGGCCTCGCGCGGGAAGAAGACGCCGGACAGGAACATCATCGGCAGGCTGATGAGGTTCGCGACGGGCGCCGCCTGATCCTCGTTCTTGGCCCAACCCGCGATCGCGAACCCGACCGCCAGGAAGATGGCGGAGCCGATGAGCACGACCACGAGCAGGCTCAGATAGTCCCCGAACATCTGCAGCCCGAACCAGATCCCGACCCCGAACAGGATCGCGACCTGCACGATGCCGATGATCAGGCGCGACAGCACCTGCGCCGACAGGAAGTACGCCGGCGAGGTCGGGGTCGCGAAGAGCCGCCGGAGCGCACCGGTGCGCTTGAGCTGGACGAAGCCGAAGGCGACCCCGAACAGCCCGAGCTGCATGATCGTCATGCCCACGATGCCCGGGACGAGGAAGTCGATGTAGCCGAGGTCTCGCGACTCGACCGACTCGAACCGCAGCGGAGCCGCGAAGCTCGACTCGCCTCCTCCACTGCCGCCCGGCGCGAAGAGCGCCTGCCCGACGGCCTGCTGCAGGAGGCCCTGGCCGACCTGCGCCTGGGCCGGGTCGGCGTTGCTGGCATAGGCGACGAGCCCGGACTCGGACCCGGGCGCCGGCGGTGCCCAGCCGGCCGGGATCACGACCACGAAGCCGCGGTCCCCCTCCTCGAGGGCGGCCAGCTCGGCCTCGCGCTCGCCATCGGTGATCTCGAGGTAGTCGTACTCGGCCAGCCGATCGGCCAGCGTTGCGCTCGCCTCGTTCTCCGCCTCGTCGACAATCCCGAGGCTGATCGACGTGCTGCCCTCGAAGTTGAGGACCCCGAAGATCAGCATGATGATGAGCGGCAGGAAGAGGCTGAAGAAGACGGCCGCCCGGTTGCGGATGAACATTCGCGCGCTGGCGACGAAGAGGGCCCACAGGACGCCGAAGCGCATCGGTCAGTCGTCCTCCCGCAGGTCGTGGCCAGTCATGTCGATGAAGACGTCCTCGAGGTTGGCGAGCCGCTCCACTCGTTCCTTGCGGAACCCGCGGGCGATGAGGGCGTCCACGAGCGCCTGCGGCGTGTCGAGGGCGATGATGCGGCCGCCGTCCATGATCGCCACGCGGTCGCAGAGCTCCTCGGCCTCCTCCATGTAGTGGGTCGTGAGCACCACCGTGCGGCCGTCCTCTCGGATGCGGCGGATGACGCCCCACATGTGACGCCGCGCCTGGGGATCGAGGCCTGTCGTCGGCTCGTCCAGGAACAGCACGCGCGGGTCGTTCACGAGCGCGGATGCGATGCTGAAGCGCTGCTTCTGGCCGCCCGAGAGAGTGCGGACCTGGCTCTTCGCCTTGTCCGTCAGCTCGATGAGCGCCAGCAGCGCCATCGGGTCCACGTCGCGGCCGTAGAGCTGGCCGAAGAGGTCGAGCAGCTCGACCAGGGTGAGCTCGTCGAAGAACGCGGACGCCTGGAGCTGGATCCCGATGCGGCGCTTCACTTCGCGCGGATCGCGGCGGACGTCGATCCCGTCGATCGTGGCGCTGCCCTCGTCGATCGGCCGCATGCCCTCGATCATCTCGAGCGTCGTCGTCTTGCCGGCCCCGTTCGGGCCCAGGATGCCGAACACCTCGCCCTCGGCGACGTCGAAGCTCACGCCGTCGACCGCCGTGAGCTGGCCGTATCGCTTGCGGAGGTCGTGGACCATGATGATCGGGGTGCCTGGCTCGCCGGCTCGCGGCGGGACAGGGCTCGGGGCCGTCATGTGGCCAATGCTATCGGGCACCGTCGACGTGCGTCGTCAGTCCCCGGGCGGATGCGCCGCTCATCCCCCCGAACGAGGTCGCTGCCGGGTAGGGAAATTCCCTGCGGCGGGCGCTACCCTCCTCGCATGAGCGCCCGACGCGGCCGTGGGCGGCCACCTCACCCGGACGTGCTGACGCCGGCGGAGTGGCACACCCTCGACATGGTGCGCCACGGATTGCGCCGGGCGGAGATCGCGCGCCGGCGCGGCACGAGCGTCGATGCCGTCAAATATCACCTTGCCAACATCAGCGGGAAGCTCGGCGTCCGGACGCGAGAGCTACGCCACTGGCCCGGGATCCCGACCACCACGGCACTCGCCCGCAGGAGGAGGACAGATCCGACCATGACCACAGGGGCGACCACTCAGCTCGGCACGATTGCGCAGATCTCCCTTTCGATCCGCGACGTTGCGCGTGCCGAGCGTTTCTACGGCGAGGTCCTCGGCCTGCCGCACCTGTTCACCTTCGGCGACCTGGCCTTCTTCGACGCTGATGGCACGCGCCTCTACCTGCACCGCAAGGACGAGGCGGAATGGCGCCCCGGTTCGATCCTGTACTTCCTGGTCGACGACATCCACGCCACCCAGGAGCGGCTCACGCGGTCCGGCGTCCACTTCACCGGCGCCCCGCACGTCATCTACACCGATGACGCCACGGGTGTCGAGGAGTGGATGACCTTCTTCGAGGACGGTGAGGGCAACACCCTCGCGCTCACGTCACGAGTCGAGCCCGCCTGAGCACCTTCACACAGCCCTGATGTCGACGAGCGACCGATAGAGGTCAACCGTCGTCCCGGCGATGCTGGCCCAGCTGAACCGCTCGACCGCCCGGCGGCGGGCAGCCCGGCCCATCACCTCTCGAGTGGCGGCGTCGGCCATCAACGCGTTGATCGCGCCGGCCAGGTTGAGCTCGAAGCGGTCCGGGTCGATCGGCACCATCGGATCGTCTAGATGGAGGTCGACCGGCACGAGAAGCCCGGTCTCGCCGTCCACGACGACCTCGGGGATTCCGCCAACCGCCGACGCGACGACCGGTGTCTCGCAGGCGGCGGCCTCCAGGTTGATGATGCCGAATGGCTCGTAGACCGATGGGCAGCAGAAGACCGCGGCGTGCGAGTAGAGCTGGCGCACCTCCTCGCGGCTCACCATCTCGCCGATCCACACGACGTTCGGGCGGTCGAAGCGCGCGGCCGCCACGCCGGCCTCCATCTCGGCGGCAATCTCGGGCGTGTCCGGCTGGCCGGCGCACAGGACGACGCCGATGCCCGGGTCGAGATGCCGGATCGCCCGGACCAGGTGGATGATCCCCTTCTGGCGCGTGATGCGACCGACGAACAGGACGTAGGGCACCGACGGATCGACGCCGTGGCGCTCGAGGGCATCGGTGCTCGCATCCGGGCGATAGAAGTCCGCATCGATCCCGTTGTGGATGACGTGCACGCGCTCAGGAGGCACGTCGAACAGGCGCAAGACGTCCTCGCGCGTCTCTCGGCTGACGGCCACCACTGCATCGGCCGACTCCAGGGCGGATCGCTCGACCCAGCTGCTGACGTCGTAGCCGCCCCCAAGCTGCTCGCGCTTCCAGGGCCGGAGCGGCTCGAGCGAATGCACGGTCAGCACCAGGGGGATGCCGTATGCGTGCCGCACCAGCAGGCCGGCCAGGTGCGTGTACCAGGTGTGAGCGTGGACGACGTCTGCGCCCACTGGGTCCGCCACCATCGAGACGTCGCGCGAGAGCGCCGCGAGCACCGGCCGCAACCGCTCCTCCGCCCCGTCCAGGTCGTGCGCAGGGGGATAGCCCTTGACCCGCCATCCATCGACGTCCTCGACCCTGTTGCCGAAGGTCCGGATGTCGAGGCCGATGAGCGGGCGCAGGTGTCGACTCAGCTCGTCGACATGAACTCCGGCGCCGCCGTAGATCTCCGGCGGGAACTCGTTGGTGAGGATGAGCGCGCGCACGCGCCCAGCCTAGCCTGCGGTGGCCCCGGACGACTGCCAGCTGCCGTCCCGGCGAAGGGCGGCCGCAAGGAACGCTTCGATCTCGTTCAGCTCGAAGGGCTTGGCGACGACCGGCGCCCACGTGCCGATCTCGGCCAGTCGCACCGACGTCGCCGCAGTGCACACGACGAGGGGGATGTCGTCGAGGAGCGGGTCACTGCGGAGCTCGCGTGCCAGGTCCCCTCCCCGACCGTCCGGCAGGTCGTCATCGACGATGACGAGGGTAGGGCGGCCATCGTCGAGGGCGGCCCGCAGCGGGCCGAGGCGAGTGAACCCGACGCTGCGCCAGCCGGACGCGTGCGCGACCTCGCGAAGCAGCTCGAGCGTCGCAATGTCGTCGTCCACCACGAACAGGACCGGTGCGTCCGCACGGTCCTGCACGTCCTCCCAGGCTGGCCGGTCAAGGCTGATCGTCGCGTCCCCTGCTGTGGGCGATTGTCCACACTTGCACGTGGCGTGCCGGGCGAGCGCCAGCACTGCGGAATCCGTGGTCGATGGTGGCGCCAGCGCCGGTATCGGCAATCGACGTCGGGGCTGGCCACGGAATTTGGCGTCAGTCCTTGTCGCCGAGCACGAGCGCGAACCGTCTAGACTGGGCACGCATGGCCCTCATCAGCACCCGAGCGCTGACGAAGCGCTATCCCGGCGGCGTCACCGCGCTGGACGGCCTCAGCGTCGAGATCGAGCCGGGCGTGATCGGCCTGGTCGGCGCGAACGGCGCCGGCAAGAGCACGCTGCTCAAGATCCTGCTCGGCCTGCTGCCGGCGACGACGGGCGAAGCGCACGTGTTCGATCTCGACACAGCCACGCATGGCGCGCGGATCCGCGAGCTGGTGGGCTACATGCCCGAGCACGACTGCCTGCCGCCGGATGTCTCCGCCACCGAGTTCGTCAGCCACATGGCGCGCGTCTCCGGCCTGCCAGCGGGCGCCGCCCGCGAGCGCACCGCCGACGTGCTGCGCCACGTGGGGCTGTACGAGGAGCGCTACCGCCCCATTGGCGGCTACTCCACCGGTATGAAGCAGCGCGTCAAGCTTGCGCAGGCCCTGGTCCATGACCCGCGGGTCCTCTTCCTTGACGAACCGACGAACGGGCTCGATCCGGCGGGGAGGGACGAGATGCTGGCGCTCATCGAGCGCATCGGCAAGGAGTTCGGGATCGCGGTCATCGTCGCCAGCCACCTCCTCGGCGAAA
>JACCWY010000225.1 GCA_013697395.1 Chloroflexota bacterium
GGGCTGAACGGGTGGGCCTGCGAGGTCAACGCGTACGGCGCGAAGCGCGGGTCCGAAACGAAGGCGGCGCCGTAGGTCGCGGAGCGATCCGCCAGCAGCCGCCCCACGAGGTCGGCGGCACCGGCATCGAAGTCGGTCGCGTAGTACGCGGACCCGCCCAGGGCGAAGACGGCACGAGAGTAGTTGGCGACCCGGAGCGCGGCATCGGCGGCGGACGCAGGCGGCATGCCGCCCTCGGATGCGCCGGGCGCGTAGCACGTATTCGAGTAGATCATCACGAAGCCGGGCGCGGGGCGGGCGTTGGCGACGATCCAGTCCTCGCCGAAATACTGGACATCGCCGTCGAGGCCGTCATCGTGCGTTCCCCGCGCCGCCGGGCCCTGCAGCGCCCAGCCGTTCTGTCGCGACGTGTCGAGGCCGCCATACGGGCTGGGGTACCCGAACCCGTGACCGAAGTAGATGACGATGTTGGCGTCCGCGACCGCGGCGAGGACGTTGCCCGGCGTTGCGTTCGGCGAATAGGCGCGGGCGACCGTCGCTCCGTGCTGCTCGGCGGATGCGGCCGCGCGCTCGGCGAGGGCCAGGTACGTCGGCGTCAGGGCACCGACCGGACCGACGATGATCGCAACCTTGGTTGGGACGCTGGCGTGAGATTGAGCGGGTAGAGCGAGAATCGCTGCCAGGCTCACAGCGGCCAGGGCAGCACGAAACAGGCGTGGCAAGGGAGGGCTCCGGGCAGTGAGGGGTGATGAGGACAGGTGAGGCACGCCGGCGGATGCGGCCGTCCGTACGCGGTTCACCCTACGGTGACGGACCGATTCCTCCTATGGCCGATGGGACCACCAGCGCTAGTACTCCCGGGCGCGACTGCATCGCAGCGGCGCATCTGCCACGATGGTGGACCCATGACGACCGCCATTCGCACGGATCTGCGCAACGTGGCGATCATCGCCCACGTCGACCACGGCAAGACGACCCTTGTCGACGGCATGCTGCGCCAGACGGGGACCTTCCGGGCCAACGAGACGGTGGTCGACCGCGTGCTCGACTCCGGTGACCTCGAGCGTGAGAAGGGGATCACCATCCTCGCCAAGCAGACCACGGTCGACTACGACGGGGTGCGGCTGAACATCGTCGACACCCCCGGCCATGCGGACTTCGGCGGCGAGGTCGAACGGTCGCTGCTGATGGTCGATGCCGTCCTGCTGCTGGTCGATGCGGCCGAGGGTCCGCTTCCGCAGACCCGATACGTCCTCCAGAAGGCCATGCAGCGACACCTGCCGGTGATCGTGGCGCTGAACAAGATCGACCGATCCGACGCGCGGCCGAAGCAGGTGCTCGACGAGGTCTACGAGCTGTTCATCGATCTCGGGGCCGATGAGTTCCAGATCGAGTTCCCGGTCGTCTACACGAATGCCAGGGCCGGCACGGCAACGGCCGACCTGGACAAGCTCGGCTCGGACCTTCGCCCCCTGCTCGACCTCCTCGTCAGCGTCACCCCGCCCCCGACCTTCGAGGAGAGCCACCCGCTCCAGCTGCTGGTCACGAACCTGTCGGCCAACGACTACGTCGGCCGCATGGCGGTCGGACGCATCCGCAACGGGGCGATCCGCGTGGGCCAGAAGGTGACGATCGTGCGCGAGGAGGCCGAGGACCCGGATGGCTCGGTCGAGCCCGGCCGCAGCATGACGCTGACCGGCACGGTGACGGCGCTCCAGACGGCGCACGGCATCGAACGCGTCGACATCACCGAGGCCGGGCCGGGCGACATCGTGTCGGTGGCCGGCCTTCCGGAGGTGACGATCGGCGACACGCTCACCGATCCCGACGACCCGCGGCCGCTGCCGCGACTCGACGTCGACGCGCCCACGCTGCGCATGACGTTCGGCGTGAACTCATCGCCGATGGCCGGACGCGATGGGAGCTTGATGACCTCGCGCCAGATCAAGGCGCGCCTCGACCGCGAGGTGCTCGGCAACGTTGCGATCGAGGTCCACGCGACCGAGTCCGGCGAGACGTTCGAGGTGCGCGGCCGTGGAGAGCTGCAGCTGGCCATCCTGATCGAGCAGATGCGCCGGGAAGGGTTCGAGATGACCATCTCACGCCCGGAGGTGATCCTGCGCACCCAGGATGGCCAGACCCAGGAGCCCTACGAGCGCGCAACCATCGACATCCCGCCCGACTACATCGGCGTGGTGCAGCAGGCGCTCGCCGCCCGGAACGGCCGCCTCGAGCAGATGAGCACCGATGCGGACGGCCGGGTCCGGATGGAGTTCATCATCCCGACCCGCGGGCTGATCGGCTACCGCGGGCAGCTGCTCAGCGACACGCGTGGCACGGCGCTCCTGCACCAGATCGGCGAGGGGTACGGGCCGTGGTCGGGCGAGGTGGCGCATCGCACCAGCGGCGTGCTTGTCGCCGACCGCGCCGGGGAGTCGCGCGCCTACGCCCTCTCGTCGCTCGTCGAGCGCAGCGAGCTCTTCATCGGTCCGTCGACCGAGGTCTACGAGGGGATGATCATCGGCGAGAACAGCCGCCCGGGCGATATGGACGTGAACCCGAACAAGGCAAAGGCCCTCTCGAAGATGCGGACGCAGGCCACCGACGGGGACTACCGCATCCATACGCCGCCCCGCATCCTGACCCTCGAGTCGGCCATCGAGTTCATCGCCGCCGACGAGCTGGTGGAGGTGACACCCAGGAACCTCCGCCTCCGCAAGCGGCTCCTGTCGCAGCACGAGCGCCGTCGAGCGGCCGGTGCGGTGTTCAAGGCGTCGGCGCCGTGACCGGACGGCGCACGAAGCTCGTCTGCACCGTCGGGCCGGCGACGGTCAACCGGATCGACGAGCTCGTCGCGGCGGGCATGGACGTCGCGCGCGTGAACTTCTCACACGGGACGCCGGATGCCAGGACTCGCGCGGCGCGATCGGTCCAGGCCGCCGCCGAGCGCTCCGGGCGCGCGATTGCGCTCCTTGCCGACCTGGCCGGGCCGAAAGTCAGGCTGGGCGAGCTCGTGGACGACGAGGTGACGCTCGAGCCCGGCGCACCCTTCAGGCTCCGACCAGGCGGTGACATGCCCGGATCGAGCGCCGGCGCCGACGTCAGCCAGGCGAGCCTCGCCGTCGACCTCCGACCGGGCGATCGAATCCTGCTCGCCGATGGCGCGGTCGTGGCACAGCTGGCGCTGGTCCACGGCGTGCATGCCGCCCACCGACGTTGACGGCCGGCTGGGCCTCATGGCGTGGCTCCTCGAGCTTCGCGTGGTCGCCGTCGCCGACGAGGTCGAGACGGAGGTGGTGCGAGGCGGCCTGATCCGCTCGCACGCCGGCGTCAACGTCCCCGCCGAGCGGCTTTCCGTCCCCGGGCTCACCGAGCAGGATCGAGCCGATGCGGGCCATGCGGTCGAGCTCGGCGCGCACTACATGGCGCAGTCCTTCGTTCGGCGAGCCGCCGATGTCGCGGAGCTGCGCCGCCTGCTCGGACCGGCCGGGCCGCCCATCGTCGCCAAGATCGAGACCCGGCCGGCGATCGACGCGTTCGATGCCATCTGCGACGTTGCCGACGCGGTCATGGTGGCGCGCGGCGACCTCGGGGTCGAGCTGCCCTACGAGGAGGTCCCGATCCTCCAGAAACAGCTCGTGCGGCGCGCACTGGATCGCGGCATCCCGACGATCGTGGCGACCCAGATGCTGGAGTCGATGATCGCGTCGCCCCGGCCGACGCGCGCCGAGGCGAGCGACGTGGCCAACGCAATCTTCGACGGGTCCGACGCGATCATGCTCTCCGGCGAGACTGCGATCGGGGCATACCCGATCCTGGCCGCCGAGGCGGCGGCGCGGATCATCGGCCTGTGCGAGACTCGCGGCACTGCGCACCTGGCGGCCGGCGCCGCGCCACGCGCCGATACCGACGCCGATGCCCTCGCCTACGCGGCCTCCGCCCTCGCCGCTGCCGATCGGGACGTGGTCGCCATTGCCTGCTACACCCGCACCGGACGCACGGCGCGCATCATCGCCGCGCTCCGCCCGCGGGTGCCGATCCTGGCCTACTCGCCCGAACCCGCGGTTCGACGAGGATGCCAGCTTGCCGGCGGGATCCGCGGTGGTGCTGGTGGCCTCCACCGCTCGGCCCGGGTCGGGCCCCAACCTCCTCGAGGTGCACAGAGTGCCTGCCAGGCCGGCGTAGCGGCCGGCTTTCAGCGATCGCCTGTCTGGCCTCCGCCGAATGCGCCACACAGCCGGGCCAGCTCGCCCACGGTCGTTCCCGACCCGAGGCCGAGCGCCAGCAGGACGCGCGCCTTCAGCGGATCGAGCGTGCCCGAGAAGATGGCGCCGGCATCCCACCAGCGCGAGCTGCCGCCGGCGAAGCCGTACCCCGGCCGGACCCGGCCGGAGGGACAGCGGGTGGTGAGGACCACGGGCACCCCATCGGCCATGAGGCGCGCGGCCGCGTCGAGCATCCACGGAGC
>JACCWY010000226.1 GCA_013697395.1 Chloroflexota bacterium
GTACCGACGGCTGCGCCGCGACTGCGCGCGCCGGCTCCTCCGGAGCTATCAGTCGCGAGTTCGACAGCGCTCGCGGTTATCGACGTGGTCCCGGATCCCGAAGGCTGGACCGTAAGCGGCGCAGTGGCGTGCACCCGGTGGGAGGCTTCCTAGTCGCTGACCCAGCTCCAGGACTCGACCGGGATGCCTTCGGTCACCAGGAGCTCGGTGAGCGCCAGCGCGCCGTGTTCGTCACACCAGGTTGCGAGCACGTCCAGTACCTCGTCGCCGGGTTGGCCGCCCTGCGCCTCGCGCAGTCGCGGCAGGTGCTCGGCACGGATCGTGCGTTCCCACTCGCACTCCCGGAGGCCGGAGCCCCACACCGTCTGAACGCCCGAACCCAGGTCGTGGCCCTCGATCAGGAGGTCCCCGATGTCCGAGAGCCGCGCCGTCAGGCTTCGAGCATCGCTTCCGTCCCGCTGGTAGCGCAGGATCACCACCGGGCCATCGCTCACGAATCGCCGCCACCCTCGACGCCGGCGAGCACGGTCATGTCGTCGACGGTCGCGGTCAGTTCATCGGCGAGCGTGCCGGGCAGGCGGGCCGCGAACACGTCCGCGAGCTCGCGGTAGGACCAGAGCGTGCCGTCCTTGCCACCCTTGAAACGGCTCCAGAGGTCGTCGCCGAGGGTGCGCAGGTCGTTGAGGATGGCCCCGGCGTTGAAGACTTTGTCGGCGAGTGAGACGAGCAGCACGTCGGGAGGCTCCTCCCGAAGTCGTTCGATGTATGCCTCCTTGCGCTCGCGCCATGGCGGCTTGGGTGTCTCGAACGTGTCGCTACACGCCTCGACGATGTCAGCGACGCGATCACCGAAGCGACGGCGGATCTCGTCGAGCGTTTCGAGTCCGCCCTGATCCTCCGGCCCGTCGTGGAGTAGGCCGGCGATCGCCTGGTCCTCGTCTCCAGCTGCTTCGAGCACGAGCGAGCACACGCCGAGCAGGTGACCGAGATACGGAATGCCGCTCCCCTTGCGGCCCTGTCGGCGGTGGAGTTCGTACGCGTACTGCAGAGCGTCGGCGAATCGCTCGTCGGCGACGAAGTTCGGCTGTTCGCTCGTCATCGTCCCCCGATCACGCGGCGCGATTGACCCCGGACGCCGCCCGATCCTGATCGACGCCGGTCATGAGCGCCACCGGAGCACCGATCGCGACGAGCCGTCCGGACAGCGCCTCGGGCCTCGACACGATCCCGACCGAGACCCCCGCCTCGAGGGCCGCGAGCACACGGGGGCGAAGATGTGGTCGCCGCTGCCGATGACGAGCCGTTCGACCCGGCGACGCACCAACTCGGGGGGCGCGTGAGCCAGGAGTTGGAGGTCGGCGCCGTCTTCGCCTCTGGCTGCGAACAGCCGGCACGGGACGGGCGGCGTGAAGCCGATCTCGGCGATGACGGGCGGGCACGACGCCACGTAGACGAGGTCGCCGGGCCGCCACGCCGCGGCGCAGAGGTAGCTCGCTAACGCGTCGGTGACCATGCGGCCCTTCGCGTACGGGTCGCCGATCAGGTTCTCGAGATCGACCAGGTGCAACGTCCGGCCGTCCACCGCCGGCAACTGCGCAACCGTCCCCATGTCATGCCCCCACGTCCGTTTCCGAACCTGAGCATGCCGTGGGGGTAGGACAGTTACATCGTTGTGATTCCGGTCGATGGAAAGCCGACCCAGCCTGTCCCACCTCGTCGCTACGGTCGTGCTGGCTCATCCAGAGCGACTCGAGGGACCCGGCCCAATGACGGTCCGGCAACCGGCCGGAAGGCACGGTGCCAACGCCGGGAACGATGAGGAGGCACCGATGACACGTTCATCCGACGACACGACCTGGCCGGCGGCAACACCAACATGGGTTCATTGGATACAGGCACGCAAGGCATTCGAGCCCGGCAGCGGCGCCTATCCGGGACGCGTGGTCTACGCGGGCGACGGCACCGTCCTGGTCGAACGCATCCCCGAGCACACCACGACCGAGCTCGTGATCGCCCGACCCGA
>JACCWY010000247.1 GCA_013697395.1 Chloroflexota bacterium
GTCCGCCACCTGCTGCTCAGCGGCCTCTCCATCCTTGAGATCGCCGCGGAAACGGGGGCGGGGAAGACGCTCATCTACAACCAGCGGCAGGCGCTGCGGAAGGCGGGACAGAAGTTCATCGACCGCCGTGAGCATAACGTCGGCCGCGTCTCCCGATGTAAACCGGTCACGCGTCGAGGCGGCGACGACGGCTAGCGGTGCTGCAACTCGCCCGGCAAAAATCTCGCGAACGATCGTGGCGATGGTCGTGCGATCGTGTATGATACCGTCGCTTCAAAAGGGGGAGACTTCCGCGATGGTATGGCGTCCGGAAGAGTCACGTTGAGCGCCGCATAGCGCGAGCCCCAATTCTTGCGCAATTCGGTCACGTCAGCAGCTCGCGATCCTCTCGGGCTTCGGTCACGCCGCTATCCGGCGCTTGGCAGTCGACCCCTGATGAGGTCTATCGACACCTGCTGTCTCGCGGGAAGCTCGCCTGCGCATGCGTCGCCAACAAGAGAATACAGGCCGTCGGCCTGTGGGAGGTGGCTGTGTACGCACACTTGAATGCTTGTACCCGTAGAGTTGTGGAACAACTGATGGCGGGCGGGAAGCCGATTGTCGGCGGCGAAGAAGTTCCGGCCATGTCGGATGATGAGCGCCGCTTGCTTCATGTTCTCGCGACGAAACTCAACTCGTTGGCGAAAGGCGCTGAACTCGTCAAGCAGATTGAAAAAGAACTCTCGGCAATTCTTTCGTTGCCGGACGCCAAAGACCTGACGTCGTCTTTGGTCGTCGCGCCGCCGACGTTTTGGCGATTTGGCCGTCTTAAGGCGTACTCGTTTCGTGGGCTCGCGCCCGCAGGTCATGAGTGGCCGTTCGACTTTAACGGTCAATCGTGCCTGTTCCACGGCGGCAACGGCAGTGGCAAATCCTCCCTCATGGGCGCAGTCGCATGGTGCCTCACAGGGCAGCTTTTTCGCGATGATTGTGAGCCCTGCGCGCCGCAGCCCATCGAAATCTATACCACGGATGATAGGGCGAAGGCCGCTGGCACTCGCCCGTGTGCACTTGCCTTAACAGATGCCGCTGGAGCCAACACCTCCGCGGACGCTCCCTTCTGGGTAGAACTTGAGCTGCTTCCGAACGAAGGCAACAGCGCGAGCACGCCTATCTGGATCAGGCGGCATCGATCGGACGGACTCTCGACGTCTCTCGATGGCGTAACCTGGCGAAAAATCAGTACCGTTGATGAAATCGGCATTAGCGAGCTCGATACGGAACTTCACGTCCTCATGCCCGCGCGCGTGCCACACCTGAGATTCGGGAAGACCCCGGAATTGGTTCGACTCTTCGCTCAAGTCGTCGGCTTGGATGACTTGGAGGCGATTGCGGAGGGCGCCAAGAGCGTCCACGCGGCATTCACCCGGACGGCTAACACAATTGAGAAGGATCAGTTGGTCCCGCTTCGCCAGCAGGTTGACGATCTTGTGCACGACTTGGATGCGCTCGCGCCGAGCGTGATCAAGTCGATGACCGGATACGCCGCGGCCACTGGTGCAACACGCGCGCTGAGCGATGTAGCACAGTTGGGCACGAGTATCTCCGAGCGGCTGAATGCGCAGCGGCGCACCCTCGCTTCGAGCTTGGGGCTATCAATGCCTGGCGTTGATGGCGCTGACGACGCTACTTTTGTCGAACAACTAAAATTGCTTCCCGGACAGGTTCAGGCTTGTGTTACTCAGCTTGAACGGCCGCTGGACCAGCTCTTCCCGTCGGTGCTGCAAGCAGGCCAACCATCGCCCGATGAGCTCGAAGTTGCTTCGACGAAGCTGTCCGCATTCGTGGAAAGCGCGGTCAGAATCAGCAACGACCGGGCAAAGTGGGCGAAGCGCGAGAGCACGGACCCAGCCCTCCAAGCGATGCTTGCCGCGGCCGCGCAATATGACGAGAGCGACGACCAGTGCCCTGTCTGCTTGCGGCCGATGGCCGAGGTCCCTGACCGCAGGTCGACATTGCTGGACCTGAAGTCCCTCAAGGATCAGGCGCACTTGAAGCGCGAAGTCGAAGACTTGGAAACGGGCCTCATTGCAGAGTTGCGTACGATTGTCTCTCATGCGCACGCGGCCCGCGCGCAGAAGTCCATGTCGCAGCGCGTTCAAGACGATTGGACCAAGTTAAAGTCGAATGCGTGCTCAGGACTGCTTCTGCAACTCGCCGAGAGGTTGGACGATAGGATCACTTCCACCACTCTATCAAGTGCGGCTTCAGCATCGGTCTCCGAGAGGGCTGCGCCTGTTCTGCCGACAGGATTCCAGCGTCTGGCGGGCGCGATCGCCGATGCCAAGGGATATCTCGTGTGGGCAAGGGGGATGAACGCCGAGTTGTCCGTCGTTCGGGCGGCACTAGAACGCGTCGTGCGAAGTGATCCGTCGTCGCTTCGTGCGACGGTTGAAATGGGAAGAACGTTGAGCGACGAAATTGGCACACTCGGTCAAGCCCACCAGTTGGCGGGGAGATTGTGGAAGGCCCTGAAATTGATCAATGACCACAACGCGCACGTGCAACGGGCCAGTGCGATGGCGGCGGCCGCGGGCCCCATTAAGGATCTGGGCGATCTCGCGCGCAAAGAGGCGTTCGACGTGGTTAAGCGAGTTGATCCTGAGGTCAAGGAGTATTACGCGCGGCTATACGGCAATGAAGTACTGGAATTGAACCTAATCACCTCGGGACATGCGGCTAACCGTAACATCAAGACGGAGATTAACGCCTACTTCAAGGTCGGAAAGGAGCGGGTTCCGATTGGTCCGTTTTCGAATGCCGGCCGCCTCCGCGGGATCATGCTGTCATTCGTCTTCGCCCTGTTGAAGCATTCGCGAAACTCGATTGGCTTGATCGTTCTAGACGACCCGGCGCTTTCGATGGACGATGAGCACAAGACGCGCTTTCTGGACGACCTGATTGCGCCTGTAATGGCTGATCGACAAGTCGTTTTGGCCACGCATTATGAGAGCTTCTTTAAGGCCGCAGAAACGCACTTCCGGTCCGGCGAGCGTTTCAACGTTGTGCCAAAGAGAAGTCGATCTGATGCCGTCAACTTCGAGCCCGCCGACCTGCTTGTCCGACTGGAGCAATTCCTATCGCGGCCGACTTCCGCGTGGCGAGAGGCAGGGAACAACCTGAGGCTCTGGGCAGAGCGGACACTCGCAGCGCTGAGCGCATATGCGCCGGACCCGTTCGTCGTCTTCAACAACGTCCCCGCCACTGTCGCCGCCTACAAGGCAATCGTCGACGATCGGGTCGCGACTGAGCGAAGAGACCGTATCGTTGCGGCTCTTGAGAGCCCTGTCTTTGAGCGCGTTCGCAACGCGTGTGCGCATGACGAAGAACCGATCGAGAACGACGTTCGCGACGCGCTTAAGGTGCTGAAAGAAAGCAATGCGGACGTTGACTTCGAGTTGAAGCGATTGAAGACCCTCCACCGGCACTCGGTGCTTGGGCGTGGATTGGGTCGGCGCCCTTATTTGGAGTCGCTTCCAATCCAACTTGAGGCGCCACCGATGAGGCTCGCCATCGAAGCACGAGCTGCGGCGGCGACCGGAGGAGCGGGCATTGAGTGGCTCGAGAGCTCACTCGCGGATCTTCCTCGGCTTCCGTTGCTGATGGCGTTGGACGATGCGCTCGCGCCGACCTGTAGTCGCGGAAACATCCTCATCATGGATTCTGATGACGCCGGCGTGAGCAGCTCTGACCTAGTGGCGGTACAGACCGAGGACGGACATCGCTACGCGCGCCGATTCTGGGCTGATGAACGTGGAGTGCAACTCGAAGCGACAAACCCGACGATGGCATTTGAACCGGTTTTCTTGGGAACGGGCAAACATCGCATTCGGAAAATTGCAGGCGTCCTGTTCGATGGATATCCCGTGCGTTCTCGGCGCGAAACCGGAAAAGAGTGGACCGCAATTGAAACCGCGCCCCCAAATCTGCTCAATAACGTTATCGGCGTGCGCGTTGTTGGGGCGAGTTTACAACCCCTCGCATCCGAGGGACAAATCGTCTTGGTGCGAAAGCAGTCCGTCACGACGGTCAGTCCGGGCGCTCTTGCATGTGTTGACATCGATGGGGGCGGCGTCGTGCTTAAGCGATGCTATCCCTTGGGCGCTAAGTGGGTCCTCAACCCTCTGAATCTCATTGACGTAATCGATCCGATCGTCGTCGATGCCACCAACCTGCGGCATGTGTATCCTGTGCTAGGAGTCTTGTTTTCTGTTCGACTGGAGTCGGAGCGCTCTGTTATCACGCCACGCGCCTTAGCCAGTTGACGCCATGTGCGTCTTTCACGATCGAGGCCACCTGCCACGGCCCGGTGCGCCATAGCTGTTGACTTCATCGAGCGAATCTTCAACAATCCATCCGGATCAACGGATGGAGTGAGGCCACGCGCGCCGGGCGTTTTCAGGCCAATTGATGTGCATCCGTGCCCCATCCGTGGCAGAATCCCACGTTTTCCGTTTTCCGACCATCGCCGAACCGAGGAGAAAACCCATGTCCCGCACGATGACCGAGAAGCCCGCATCGTCGCCCGTGAAGCACGGGCATAAGACCTTGACCGATACGAACCAGCAGAAGCCCACGATCAAGCCGCGCAAGGACCTCGAAGGGGGGCCTGCGGCCAGCAGTCAGGCCAAGCCCGATGGGAAGAACGGCTCGGCCAAGGCCGCGGGCCTGGAGTTCAAGGTCGCCGACCTGTCGCTGGCGGAGTGGGGGCGGAAGGAAATCATGCTGGCGGAGCAGGAGATGCCCGGGCTGATGGCGGTGCGGGAGGAGTATGCGAAGCGGCAGCCGCTGAAGGGGTTAAAAGTCGTCGGGTCGCTGCACATGACGATCCAGACGGCGGTGCTGATCGAGACGCTGTCGGCCCTGGGGGCGGTCGTGCGGTGGTGCTCGTGCAACATCTTCAGCACGCAGGACCACGCGGCCGCGGCGGCGGTGGTGGGGCCGAAGGGGACGGTCGAGAAGCCCGCGGGCGTGCCCGTCTTCGCGTGGAAGGGTGAGACGCTGGACGAATACTGGTGGTGCACCGAGCGGGCCCTGGATTTCGGGGACGGATCGGGTCGCGACCCGGTGG
>JACCWY010000253.1 GCA_013697395.1 Chloroflexota bacterium
CCACCGGGGTCGACCCCTCCGGCCACCGGCCGGTCGACCGTGGAGGGACCGATCGGCTCCGGGCTGATGGGCTGCGGGACGGCGACCCCGAACTCGGCGTAGAAGTCGGCGTAGAGCTGGTCCGCCGGGATGCCGGTTCCGAGCTCGAGTGCCTCGTCGTCGGACGATCCCTCGCGGTAGGCCGCCGTGATCCGGGCGATCGCCTCAGCACCATAGCGGTCGACGATGAGGTCGATCATCGTCGTACCCTGGGCGTACGACAGCTCTGCGGCCCGCTCGCCGATCGGGAACTGCTGGGTGATCGCCTCGAAGCTGAACAGCCCGCCGCCCGCCGCCTCGAACTCGACGATCGAGCGCTGCCCGCCCGCGTCGCCGATCTCGGACCAGGTCGCGATCCCCTCGTTGAGCCAGCGAGCGGGCTCGTGGTACGGGTTGTCGGTCGCGTCGTGGAAGACGATGTGGGTCACCTCGTGCACCATCGCCACCTCGAGATACGCCGACGACCCACCCTCGAGCCACATGAAGATGGTGCGCAGGTGGGTATAGGCCACGGCGCCGATCCACTCCCGCGCGCCAGGACCCAGGGCACCGGCAAAGTCGTCGCGGGTCGCGTACACGAAGACGTCGACCGGCCCTGCCAGCGAGGTGCCGAGCAGCTGCTCGGAGCGCTCGACCCCGACGGCGGTCAGCTCACCGAAGCGTCGCGCCTGCGCTTCCGCGTCGCCGTACCAATGCACCGTCGCCTCGCCGAGCTGCGCGCTCCGCCAGTCGAGGGCCTCCCTGTCGTCCTCGTAGCGGATCGTCTGCGCCTCGCTGAGCACGATGTCGCCGTCGACGTGAGCGCGCCATCGGTAGGTGACCGGCGTGTTCGGCGTCACGTACTCGACCGAGGTATCCCATTCGTAGGTGGCCGAGCCACGGTCGGGCTCGACCGGCGTGACGAACGAGCCCTCGCCGCCCGGGGTGCTCAGGAGGAGCTCCAGCCGGTCGGGCGCCGACCCCTCCAGCTCTACCTCGAATCGGATCTCGTCACCGTAGGTGGAGTCGGCCGTGGCGTCGCCGAAGCCGTCGAAGCCGGCCGCCGCTCCGGCGCCCACCAGGCCGATGGCGCAGGCGGCGACAATGGCAGCGAGCCAGCGCGTCAGCCGTCCCATGACACGCGGCCGAAGTCGAGGAGGCCGATGGTGAGGTTGCCGAGCCCTCGCAGACCGTCGGCGACGAGCCACCAGGTCTCGCCATAAGACCACGGGATGACAGGCGCCTGCGCCGTGACCCACTCCTCCACCTCGGCGTAGGCCTGCCCGAGCTCATCCTCTGGTGCGGCGGCCGCGGCCTCCAGCAGGCTCACGAAGTCATCGTCACGCCAGTCGCCGTAGTTGCTGAGAGCACCCGGCTCGAGGAGCAGCCCGTAGATCGCGTTCGGGGACGCGTAGTCGGCGATCCAGTTGACCGTGAACAGCTCCGGCGGCCGCGTCTCGAGGATGTCGAGGAACGTGCCGAACTCCATCGTCTCGACCGTGATATCGACGCCGAGCTCGTCACGCCACGCTGCCACAGCCGGGTCGACGAACAGGCCGTTGCCGTTGACGACGAGCTCGCCCAAGTCGGCCCGATCGTTGTAGCCGGCCTCGTCGAGCAGCTCTCGCGCCCGGTCGGGGTCCGCAGTCGCGTCGGGTGAGAACCCATCCGGCCAGATGGCGGGTGGGACGAGGCTCGCAGCGGCCTGTGCCGACGCCCCCTCGGACAGCGGGACCAGGCGCTCGCGGTCGAGTGCAAGGGAGAAGGCGAGCCGCACCCGCTCGTCATCGAACGGTGGCTGCGTGGTGTCGAATCCGAAGTAGCTGATCGTCAGCGGTTCGGCGGCGTGAAGCCGGGGACCGAGGTCGGCGTCGTAGGCGATCCAGGTCGCGTCCGAGCCGGCCACCTGCACCAGGTCGACTTCGCCGGCGGCGAAGGCCTGGGTCGTATCGGTCTCGATGGCGCCGACCCATCGGATCTCGTCGATCGGCGGCGCACCGGCCACGTAGCGCTCGTTCGCCCGCAGCACGAGGTCCACGCCCTCGATCCCGTCCACGACATACGGACCGCTCCCGACGAACGCGTCGGGCGTCTGCCATGTCGCCGTTCCATCGGCCGTTTCGGGCACGACGAACGTCGCCGGCGTGGCGACGATGTCCAGGAAGTACGAGGCCGGGTGCCGCAGCGTCACGATCAGCGTCCGGTCGTCGGGCGCATCGATTCCCACCTCCGCCTCTCCGAGGTCACCGGACAGACGCTGGGGGGCGCCAGCGATGACGGTCAGCACCTCGGGCGCCGTCGAGCCGACCTCGGGGTCGAGGAGGCGCAGCCATGACCGGCGGATGTCGCCCGCGACGAGCGGCGAGCCGTCGCTGAACTCGAGGTCCTCACGGATGGCGAACTGGTAGGTCAGGCCGTCGTCGCTGATCTCCCAGCCGGACGCGAGCGACGGATACGGCTCCCCCGTCTCATCCAGGCGGGTCAGGCCGGCGTACAGCTGGAGCAGGAGCTGCACGTCGGCGGCATCGGCGATGAAGGCCGGGTCGAGCGAGCCCGGCGGACCGGCGAGGTACCGCAGCGGGGGCCCCGCAGCGAGGCTCGGTCCCCCCGATGTGCTGATCGACAGCGCGATCACGCCCGCCGCGACGACCGCGGCCACCCGTGTCAGACGTCGCATGCGGGCTCCGAGGCAAGGGCAGCGTCGGTGAGGGCTCGGCGCACGGCGGCTAGTATACGGTCGCCGTGCAGCACGTCCATGAACACCGATTTCAACCTCAGCCCGCAGGCAGCCTGACGCTGCGCCAGTTCGTCGAGTCGCTCCGACGCTGGACGCCGGAGATGCGCCAGATGGTGCAGATCGCCCTCACGCGCACGGAGGCAGAACGGCGCGAGTACCTCCAGCAGTTCCACGCCGGCCACCACGACCGCGAGCCCGGCCGGCTGGACAGCTTCATGCGCTGGGCCTACTCCGACCCGCGGCTCGAGGACGTTCCCCTCCTGCTCGCCGAGGTCGACCGGACCGATGACGACTATGCGGGGGCCCTGGACCACGAGGCGGACGTCCTCGTCCGGCAGCGATCGCACGGCAAGACCCCGGCCCAGCGCGTCGCCGACTATCTCGCTCTACTGGGCATGGAGAGCAGCGAGCGGGTGCGCGCCGCCATCGCGGCGCTGCTGCCGCCCGGCACCCCTGACCCGGCCGTGGCCGCGACCGTGCGCCAGATGCGGCGCCGCTGGCTGGAGCTCTACGGCGACGACCCATTCTTCTGGGAGGACTGAGCCGTTGCGGCGCCGCCTGCTGGGTTGGATCCTCGTGCTCTACGGGCTCGCCGGCATCGTGCTCGTGGCGGGCGGGGCCGTCGTGGGCCTCGACGCGGCCGCGCGGATCGAGCGGCTGGCGTCCGCCGCCGACGGGACCCTCGCCGCCGCCGCGCAGAGCACCGAGGCCGCGGCAGACGCGTTCGACAACGTGGACGGCAGCCTGGCCGAGTCCGAGACCTCGGCCGTTGCCGCGGCAGCCCTTGCGCGCGACGCGTCCGCAACGCTGGCTTCGCTCTCGCAGGCCATGGAGCTCTCCGTCTTTGGCGCACAGCCACTGCTGCCGCTTGCCGGCGAGTTCGCCGCGAGCGCGGACCAGGCGTCGGCGCTGGCCGAGACGCTCGACCGGGTCGCTTCGTCGCTCGGCGACACGCGGGTCGACGTCTCCGGCATCGGCGTCCAGCTCGAAGGCCTCGCGACCGAGCTTGCGGTCCTGCGGGACTCGACCGCGGCCGGTGAGGATCCACCGCCCGTGCAGGCCTTCGTCGTCCTGCTG
>JACCWY010000260.1 GCA_013697395.1 Chloroflexota bacterium
CTCGATGGCGGCCAGTGCCGTGGCGCACGCCAGCGGGTGCGAGTTGTAGGTGAGGCCGCCGTAAAAGACGCGGTCCGTGAAGGCGTCGGCGATCTGGCGGCGCATGCCGACCGCCCCGAGCTGGACATAGGCGCTCGTCAGCCCCTTCGCCATGGTGATGAGATCCGGCACCACGCCCCAGTGATCGACCGCGAACCACTTGCCGGTGCGGCCGAAGCCGGCCATCACCTCGTCGGCGATGAGGAGGATGCCGTACCGGTCGCACAACTCGCGAACGCCCTGCAGGTAGCCGTCGGGGGGCACGAGCACGCCGTTCGTGCCCACGACAGTCTCGAGGATGAACCCGGCGATCGTGTCCGGTCCCTCGAGCTGGATCGTCTCCTCGAGGTTGGCCAGCGCCAGCTGCGCCGAGTCCCATCCGCGCTGGATGCCGTGGTACGGGTCGAGCACATGCACGACGCCCGGAATGCCGGGCTCCGCCGCCCAGCGCCGCGGGTCTCCGGTGAGGGTGATCGCTCCGGCGGTGCCGCCGTGGTAGGACCGGTAGCGGGCCATGATCTTGTGGCGCCCGGTGTAGAAGCGGGCCAGCTTGATCGCGTTCTCGTTCGCCTCGGCGCCGCCGTTGGTGAAGAAGAACACGTCGATGTCGCCGGGCGTGATCTCGGCCAGCTTGGCCGCCAGGCGGGCGCGCGGCTCGGTGGCCATGAAGGGGTTGGCGTAGGCGAGCGTCTCGGCCTGGCGCTTGATGGCCTCGATGACCTTCGGGTGCCCGTGCCCGATGTTGACGCACATCAGCTGGCTGTTGAAATCGAGGTAGCGCTTACCCTCGGGCGTCCAGAAATAGGAGCCCTTCGCGCCGGCGACCGGGATCGGGTCGACCTTGTTCTGCGCCGACCACTCGTACAGGGTGTGCCGCTTCGTGAGGGCGACCATCTCGTCGCCGGTCATGCTGCCTCGCTCGGTCTCGATCGCCATGGACGGTGCACAGCCTCCCGCTCGGACATCCCCCGAACGCCGATTACACCACACGTCGCAACCACTCGACGGGCGGCGTAGACTCGACGGATCATGACCCTCGCCACCCGCCGGCGCAGCCGGGCCCCGGTCTCGGAGGAGGCCGAGGCGGCGGCCCGAGTCGTGCTCGGGATGACCGTCGCCGTGGGCGGCGTGGCCGCGGCCATCGGTGCCGGGAGCGGTGGGCCGATCGTGATGATTGCGCTGCCCACGCTGGCGCTCCTGATCGCCATCATGTTGGGCACCGTGCGGGTCGCCGGCTGGGCTGCACTGGCGGTGTGGGCCATCATCCTGCCGTCGGCTGGGGGTGCCGGCCTGCTCGCGCCGATCGGCATGATCGTGCTGTGCCTCGCGATCGCGATCGGTCCAGGCCGCCTCTCGTCGTGGGTCGGGCGTGACGTCATGGGTGTCCAGCGCGCTTCGGATCGGTCGCCCGCAGGCTGGATCGAGGAGGACGGCGGTCCGGTCGACTGAAGCGCCGCGGCCTAGAGCCCGGCGATGAGCCCGCCGTCGACCGCGACCATCTGGCCGGTGATGTAGGACGCACGCTCGGACGCAAGAAACGCGACCAGCGTGCCGAGCTCCTCCGGCCTCCCGTAGCGGCCTGCCGGAATGGTGCCGATGTGCATCGCCCGCACGTCGTCCTCGGATCGGCCCTCGCGCTCCGCGCGGCCGGAGTCGAGCTCGTGGATGCGCGGGGTGGCGAGCCTGCCCGGCATCACCCCATTGAGCGTCACGCCCTCGACGGCGATCGCGCGGGCAGTCGTCTTCAGCCAGGCTGCCAGGGCCGATCGGCCGCCATTCGAGTAGACGAGCTCGCCGATGGGCTGGCGCACGCCGCTCGACAGGATGGCGACGATCCGGCCCCAACGGCGCTCGCGCATGCCGGGCAGGAGCCTGGTGGCGACCTCGATCGGCGTGGCGGCCAAGAGCTGGAACGCTCGCTGCCACGACTCGCGGTCGGTGGCCGTCGGATCCACCGTCGGCGGCCCGCCCGCGTTCAGCACGACGATGTCGATCTCGCCGAACCCCGTGGCCGCATCAGCGACCATGGCCGCCGCCTCGGGAGTCAGCGCGTCCGCGGCCAGATGAGCCACCTTCACGCCGTGCGCCAGCCGCAGCTCGTCGGCAGTCTCCGCGAGGCGGCTATCGTCGCGTGACCAGATGAGCAGGTCGCAGCCCTCGGCGGCGAGCGCCTCCGCCGAGGCGCGGCCGAGCCCGGACGTCGCGCCGCCCACCACCGCCGTTCGGCCCCGAATCCCCAGGTCCATGGCGCCTAGGTTGCCACGGAAAGTGCGTCGGCGCGGCGGCGGCCGACGACGTGCATTGCCAGGCCGGCGGCGATGGCGGCCAATCCGGCGATCACGAAGATCGGGTCGGTGTAGAGCAACGCCAACGCCCCGCCCCCCATCAGCACGCGCTCCGGCCACCTTGCCGGACCGAGGAGCCAGCCGCCGGTCGCCACCGCCAGTGCGCCAACGGCCACCGCCGCGACGGGCAGCACCCAGAGGATGTTGACGAGCGGGCCACGCAGCAGCAGCGCCTCGCCAGCCGGGGCGAGCACGAAGACGAACGGGACCAGGAAGGCAGGCAACGTGTACCGCCAGGCCATCATCATCGTCCGCGTCGGGCTGCCGCCGGTGATCGCGGCAGCGGCGTAGGCCGACAACGCCGTGGGCGGTGAGACCTCCGAGAGCACCGCGTAGTAGAAGATGAACATCAGCGAGGCGTAGCTCGGAACGTCGAACGCGTCGAACGCCGGCTTGATGATCACCGCCGCGATGATGAACGATGCGGTGACGGGCACGGCCAGCCCGAGCAGCATGACGGCGACTCCGGAGAAGAGCGCCGTCAGGGCGAGGTTGCCGGCGGCGAGGGCGACGATGATCCCCGCCAGCTTGAGGCCCAACCCGGTCAGGGTCACGACCCCGACGATGATGCCGGAGGCTGCACAGACCGCTACAACCGGCAGGACACCGATGGCGCCCGAGGCGAGCGCGTCCCACAGCCGCCGCGGCGTGAGCCGATGATCGCGGTCGAGGAAGCTGAGGACGAAGGCCAGCACGGTCGAGAGCACGACCGCCCGGAAGGGCGTCATCCCGAGCACCATGAAGATGACGATGGCGAAGAGCGAGCTGAAGTGATAGCCGTAGCGCAGCAGCTGCCGGCCGAGCGGAGGCGCCTCGACGGCAACGGCCTTGGTCCGGTAGCGACGCGCATCGAGCTCCACCGCCAGGATGATCCCGAGGTAGTAGAGCAGGGTCGGCACGGCCGCCAGCAGCAGCACCACGAGGTATGACTCGCGCAGCAGCTCGGCGATGATGAACGCCGCGGCGCCCAACGTGGGCGGCGACAGGATTGCTCCGATACCGGCCGCCGCCAGCACGCCGCCTCCCTGCGCCTGTGGATAGCCGGCCCGACGCAGTACAGGCCATGACACGCTTCCGAGCGTCACCGTCGTTGCGACGCCCGAGCCGGAGACGGTTCCCAGCAGGAACCCGGCGAGCGTGACCGTCCGACCCGGGCCGGCGCTGGACTGGCCGAACGCGGCGAAGCTGACGTCGAGGAAGAACTTGCTGGCACCCGAGAACTCGAGTACGGCGCCGTAGATCGTGAACAGGATGATGTAGGTGGCGGCCACCTGGAGCGGGGTCCCGAAGATGCCCGCGGAGGTCATGTACTCGTGGCCGATGAAGCGCGGCAGCGCGTACCCGCGGTGGGCGATGACGTCGGGCAGGATCGGTCCGAAGTACGCGTACGCGATGAACAGCGCGACGACAACCACCATGATCCAGCCGACCGTCCGGCGCGTGGCCTCGAGGATGAGGATCACGGCGAGCAGTCCCATGGCGATGTCGAGCTCGGTCGGCAGCACGGCCCGCCGGCTGAACTCCTGGTAGAACACGATCGCGTAGATCATGGGTACGGCGGCGAGAGCGGCGAGGATCCAGTCGATCGGATGTGGGTTGTCCGGCCCGCGCGCCTCGGCCGCGCCTTTCGACCGTCCCCAGCCGCGATAGACGAGGAAGGTCATTGCCAGCGCGGCCGCCGCGAAGGCCGGGATGTACACGTTCGCGGTGATCGTCCCGAAGAGGGCGAGCACCCAGTACAGGGCGTACAGCGAGAGCGCCACCCCCATGGCCGACACGACCACCTTCGCGCGGCCGGAGAGCGTTCGGCCCGGCTTCTCAGCGTCGAACTCCGCGATGAGGGCAGCGTCCCGCCTGGCTTCGTCGGTCATTGCTCCCCACGCCCCTCGATCGTCAGGACCACGACCGTGTCATCGCGACCGGCGACCAGTCGCCACAGGGCAATCTCCGCGTCCGCCGTGACGAGGGTGCGCTCGCCGAGCGCGGTGGCCTGCACTCGCAGCGGCAACGCAACTGGTGGCCGGTCAACCGTTATGCGCCACCTCAGGCTCGATGCCGGGTTCTCGACGGCACCCACCGCCGTGTAGTACTCCTCCAGCACCGCCAGCTCCTGCGCCCGGAGCTCCACGATCTCGAGGTGATCGTCCGTGACGCGGAATCGTTCCTCGGCGAACGACCGGTACACCGAATTGCGGTATCGCATGCTGAATTCCGCCGACGGAGGCAGCGACGCGCGCGCCAGCTCGACGCCGCCGGAGTCGCGCACGACGATCCACCCGGGGCCGCGGTCGCTCGCCATGGCGATGGCGCCGACGCCTGCCACGGCGAGGAAGGCGGCCAGGGCGAGGCCGGCCAGGCGCCGGCCTCGCCATCGGCCCATGGCTCAGGAGCCGTAGAAGGTCTGCGCCCCCGGACAGACGTCCATGAAGGCGACGTCGCCCGCCGTCTCCTGGTCGAGCTCCTCGGCGGCTGGGTGTACGGCGACCAGGTCGTCCTTGTGCTCGAAGAGCAGGGCGGTGAGCTGCTCCTGCAGCCCTTCGTCCATGCTCGTGTTCACGACCAGGACGTTGGGCACGCCGACCACGGCGATGGCCTCCGCCTGGCCCTCGTAGACGTCGGCCGGGATCTCGGAGTCGAGGTAGTACTCGCCGTAGGTCCCCTGAAGGTCGCCCACGAACTCACCGGTCGGCACGAGCACCATGTCGCCGGTGCTGGCGTAGTCGACGAGCGCGCCGGTGGGCAGGCCCCCCGACCAGAACCCGGCGTCAAGGGTGCCGTCGCGCAGGGCGTCGACGGTCTCGGCCACTCCCAGCTGCGCGCGATCGATGTCGCTGTCGGGATCCAGGCCCGCTGCTTCCAGGATCCTCAGCCCGATGATCTCCGTGCCGGAACCCGCCTCACCGAGAGAGACTCGCTTGCCCTCGAGGTCGGCTACGGTGGCGATGCCGCTCTCGGAGGATGCCACGAGCTGCGTGAAGTTCGTGTACAGGATGCCGAGCGCGCACGCGTCGATGGCTCCGCCTTCGAACTCGCCCGTGCCGCCCACCGCGTCCGCCGCGGTGTCACCCAGGACGAACGCGACATCCGAGTCGCCCGAGCCGATCAGGTTCATGTTGTCGACCGAGGCGTTGGTCTCCTCGGCCGTGGCCGAGTAGCCCTCGATGTTCTCGCTGATCAGGTCGGCCAGGCCGCCGCCGAGCGGGAAGTACACGCCGCCCGTCCCGCCGGTCGCGATCGACAGGCGTCCCGTGCCCCCACCTCCGCCGCTCGCGGCCGGCTCGCTGCCCTCCGGCTCGCCCTCCCCCAGCGGCTGGCAGGCGGCCAGCGCCAGCGCAACGCTCATGAAGACGGGCCCCAGCGCGCGGCCACCCGACCATCGGAAACGATCAGATCCGGACATTTCGCCGCTCCTCACTCTTGGCGAACGGCTCCCTCCGCCTGCCGCCGCGAATGAATCGCTCGGGGTCGTTGTCGTCACGACCAATTCTAACGACCGCGTCGAGAGCCACCCTGCCGTCGGTGGAGAGCGCCGTCAGGCCGCGCGGGCGGCCGCCTCGATGGCCGCAGCGGCGCGGTCGATGTCGGCCTCGGTCGTCTGCCAGCCGCTGACGCTGATCCGCATGGCGACCATGCCACGCCACGTCGTGCCGCCCATCCACGCCTCGCCGCCATCCTGGACGCGCCGGATGACATCGCGGGTGCGATCGTCGTCGTCGCCGAACCGGACGAGCACCTGGTTCAGCCTCACGTCGTTCAGCACGCGCGCCCCCGGGACCGATGCCAGCACATCGGCCATGCGCCGCGCAAGCCCGCAGCAGCGTTCGACGAGGTCGCGGACACCGTCGCGGCCGAGCGAGCGGAGGGCCGCGTAGAGGGCGAATCCCCGCGCCCTGCGCGACGAGTCGACGACCCACTCCCAGCCCTCGCGATTCGTGCCGCTCGCCATGAGGTAGGAGGCGGGCGTCGCCATCGCCGCGCGGTGGGCATCGACGTCGCGCACGGCGACGAACCCGCAGTCGTATCCGACGTTCAACCACTTGTGCGCGTCCGTCGCCCACGAGTCGGCCCGCTCCGAACCGGCGACCAGGTGGCGCAGGCGTGGGACGGCCGCGGCCCACAGCCCGAACGCTCCATCCACGTGGAGCCAGGCGTTCGGGTGGCGGTTCACCGCGTCGGCGATCGGCCCGAGCGGGTCGAAGGCGCCGCTGTTGACATTGCCGGCCTGTGCGCAGACGAGCACCGGCCTGTCTGCGGCGCCGGCGAGTGCGTCGGCCAGGGCGTCGGCGCGCATGCCGCCCTGGTCGTCCGCCGCGACGCGCGTCACGCGCTCGCGGCCGAGACCCAGGTACTGGAGCGCGGTGAGGACGGTGGCATGCGCCTCGTCGCCGATGAGCACGGCCACCTGCGGCGCGCCGTACAGACCGCGCGCCTCGACGTCCCATCCGACGCGGTCGAGCAGCGCGTGCCGGGCAGCGGCCATGCCGACCATATTTCCGAGCCCGGCGCCGGTCGGAAGGCCATGGCTCGCATCGGCCGGGATGTCGAGCAGCTGCTTCATCCATTCGCCGGCGACCTGCTCCGCAGCGGCGGCGGCCGGTGAGGCCGCATGGACGGCTGCGTTCTGGTCCCACGCCGCGGTCAGCCAGTCGGCGGCGACCGACGCCGGCACGGCGCCACCGATCACGAATCCGAAGTACCGCGGGCCGGCGCTGGCGACCAGGCCCGGATCCACGTCCCGCGCCAGGCGTTGCACGACCGCCAGCGGATCCTCGCCGGCCTCCGGCAGCGGGACCCGCAGCCGCCGCGCGAC
>JACCWY010000265.1 GCA_013697395.1 Chloroflexota bacterium
ATGCGCTGACCGTCGCGTAGTTCGGGCCGCGCGCGTTGGCGTAGATCGCGACGTAGCCCGCGGCCATGTCCGGGATGAGGGCCGTGACCAGGAACGGACCGATGCGCTCGATGCCGTGTTCGGTGGCCTCGACGATGTCCCGGATCATCGTGTTGATGCCGCCGATCCCCGACCCGATGATGCACCCGGTGCGCCAGGCGAGCGCTTCGTCGGTGATCGGATTCTCGAGCCCCGCGTCGCGCAGCGCCTCGGCCACCGCCGCCCAGGCGTAGTGCACGTAGCGGTCGTTGCGGCGGACCTCTTTCTTCGGCATCACGCTGTCGGCGTCGAAGCCCTTGATCTGGCCGGCGACCTTGCTCGCCACCCTGGCCGGGTCGAACAGGGTGATCCGGTCGATGCCGCTGCGACCGTTGACGAGCCCGTCCCAGAACTCGGGCACGCTGTTGCCGATCGGCGTCAGTGCTCCCATGCCGGTGACGACGACGCGGCGCTCCCCGTCACGCATCGGACGTCCCTCCGCCCATGACCTGGTCGCGCGGGATGATGATCGAGAGGGTCGCCTCGACGGCCACGTCCCCGTCGACGCTGGCGACGCCCCTGACCCGGCCGAACATGCCGCGCAGCTTCTCGACCTCGACCTTGAGCACGAGCGTATCGCCGGGAAGGACCATGCGCCGGAAGCGGCAGTCATCGATGCCGGCGAAGAGACCGAGCTTGCCGCGATACTCGTCGAGCGCCATGACCGCCACGGCAGCCGTCTGCGCCAGCGCCTCGACCATCAGCACGCCGGGCATGATCGGCCGTCCCGGAAAGTGGCCCGTGAACTGCGGCTCGTTGGCGGTCACCGCCTTGATCCCCACCGCTCGCCTCCCAGGCTCGAGCTCGACGATGCGGTCGACGAGGAGGAACGGATAGCGGTGCGGGATGATCCGCATGATGTCGGCCGCCTCGAGCGGCAGCGTGGGCATGGTGGTCGGGGTCACGGTCGTCATCGGTCCTGGTCGCTCTCTCCGCTTCAGCTTCCCACGAACGCGGCCGGCCCGACCCGGTCGAGCAGGTTCGTGCTCACGCGTGCGTTCAGGAAGACGTCGTTGTCGATGATCCCACGATGGAAGGGGATGTTCGTCTTTACCCCGCCGATCTCGAACTCGGCAAGGGCGCGGCGCGACCGCGCCAGCGCGATCTCGCGCGTCTCACCCCACACGATCAGCTTGGCCAGCAGGCTGTCGTAGTACGGCGGCACCTCGTAGCCGCGGTATAGGTGCGTGTCGACGCGCACGCCCGGGCCGCCGGGCAGGGTGAGCTCGTCGATCACGCCGGTCTGCGGCGAGAAGTTGTCGCCCGGGTCCTCGGCGTTGATCCGGAACTCGATGGCGTGCCCGCGGAAGGCGATGTCCTCCTGGCGCAGGCTGAGCCTCTCGCCTGCTGCGACGCGGATCTGCTCGGCGATGAGGTCGACGCCGGTGACCATCTCGGTCACCGGGTGCTCGACCTGGATTCGGCAGTTGATCTCGATGAAGTAGAAGCTCCCCTGCGCGTCGAGCAGGAACTCGAGGGTCCCGGCGCTCTCGTACCCGGCCGCCACGACGCTGCGGATGGCGAGGTCCCGCAGCCGCTCACGGGTGGCGTCGTCCATCGCCGGCGACGGACCCTCCTCGATGATCTTCTGGTGGCGCCGCTGGACCGAGCAGTCGCGCTCGCCCAGGTGCACGCCGTTGCCGTGGCGGTCGACGATGACCTGCACCTCGACGTGACGGGACTCCTCGATCCATTTCTCGAAGTAGATGGAGTCGTCGCCGAACGCGGCCTGGGCCTCGGACCGCGCGAGGGGCAGCGCCTGCTCCATCTCCCTGGGTGAGCGGACGAGCCGCATGCCACGACCGCCGCCGCCGGCGGAGGGCTTGAGCAGGACCGGGTAGCCGGCCTCCCCCGCCTGGTCCAGCGCGTCGTGCACGTCCGACACGATCCCGCGGCTGCCCGGGACCGTCGGCAACCCGTTGGCCGCCAGCATGCGCCGAACCGCGTACTTCGAGGCGAAGCGCTCCAGCACCTCCGGCCGCGGGCCGATGAACGTCAGGTCGTGGGCGACGCAGGCCTCCGCGAACGTGGCATCCTCGGACAGGAAGCCATAGCCGGGATGGATGGCGTCGCAGCCGGTGATCATGGCGGCGCTGATGACCGCGGGCTGGTTGAGGTAGCTCCTGCGCGCCTCGGCCGGGCCGATGCAGATCCCCTCGTCCGCGAGCCGCACGGCGAGGGTGTCCCGGTCGGCCTCGCTGTAGGCCACCACGGCCGGCAGCCCCAGGTCGCGGCACGCGCGCAGGACGCGAAGGGCGATCTCGCCCCGATTGGCGACCAGGATCTTGTTGATCATGGCCCGACCGCCGCCGGTGCCGGCGTCGGGACGGCGCCGCTGACCAGGCCGGCGCTGGCCTTCACGCCCGGCACGTCGCCCGCGTTCGCGGTGCGGATCCCCGGCGCGATGCGCCTGACCATCCCGGTCAGCGCGCTGCCCGGCCCGCACTCGACGGCGATGTCGATCCCATCGGCGGCCATGCGGCGCACGCACCGGACCCACTCGACCGGCGAGCGGACCTGCTCGGCGAGGAGCGCCCGGATCAGGCGCGCGTCGGTCAGCGGCTCGGCCGTGACGTTGCTGATGATCGGAACTCGCGGGTCGGCCCAGGCTTCGCCGGCGAACGCATCGGCCAGCTGCTCCGCCACGCCGGCCATGAGCGGCGAGTGGAATGCGCCGGAGACGGGCAGGCGCACCACGCGACGGGCGCCCGCCGCGCGCAGCGGCGCCTCGGCTGCCTCCAGCGCCGCGATCCGTCCCGAGATGACGATCTGCCCCGGCGAGTTGTCATTGGCCACGACCAGCTCGGTCGGCCTGCCAACGCGCTCGACGACCCCCTCGACGGTGGCGCGGTCCAGGCCAAGGACCGCGGCCATCCCGCCGTTGGCATCGGCGCCTGCCATCAGCTGTGCCCGTCGGCTGACGAGCCGCAGGGCCGCCGCCAGCTCCAGCACGCCGGCCGCCACGAGCGCCGCGTACTCGCCGACCGAGTGGCCGGCCACCACGGCCGGTTGCAGCTCCACGCGCTCGCCCAGCGCCCGATGGGCCGCCACCGACGTCGTCAGCAGGCACGGCTGGGTCTGGCGCGTGTCGTCGAGCCGATGGGCCGGACCCTCCCAGCACGTGCGACTCACCGACCAGCCGAGGGCCGCGTCCGCCTCCTCGAAGGTCTCACGTGCGGCGTGGGACCATTCCGCCAGCTCGCGGCCCATGCCGACCGCCTGTGAGCCCTGCGGGCTGAAGAGGAGGGCCAGCGTCATCGGGCAGTCACCTGCGGCTCAAGCTCCAGGACGACCTGTCCGTACTCGACCGCCTCGCCGCTCTCGGCGACCAGGTTGCGCACCATGCCGCGGCGCGGTGCTCGCACATCGTGCCGCACTCCGAGCATCTCGACCTGGCCGAGCGCATCGCCCTTCTCGACCGCGAGGCCGGGGCCGAGGCCGTCGGCGTAGACGAAGAAGCCGACCGCGGGCGAAACGACGCCGAATGATGACGGCTGTGCCGGCGTCCCCGGCGACACGGGTCCGGCCGCAGCCACGTCGCCTCGCGTCGCCGCGGCCGCCTTGGCGGGGACGGACGCGCGCGCCACACGCAGTCGCAG
>JACCWY010000423.1 GCA_013697395.1 Chloroflexota bacterium
GTCCCGTCCCTGGCAAACCATCGCCAGGACTGGCCGACGGAACCACGGAGAGCGGTACGGAAGCCGCCTCTCGTCACCTACCGTCCGATCTGTTCGTCGATGCCGATTCCGACGGCCTATCCGGCGAGCGCCACGCAGAGGTCCTCCTCGAAGCCCATGTTCGTCAAGGAGATGACCTCGCCCTCGGCGTCCAGTTCCACGACCGAGCGACCTGTGGTGAGCACGATGGTCCCCGGGGGAAAGAGCGAGATGCCGCGCCCGCCGAAGACGAGGGTGGCGCTGCCATCGGGGTGCAGCGTTGTGTGGATCGGCCCCGTGATGTTGAGCTCCAGGGGTGCTACCGATTCGTCGGCGAGGTTGCTCACGCGGATCTTGAGGGTCCCCGTGCGATCTGCCGGATGGCGTTGCCCTCATTGTCGTAGAAAATCAGCGCCATGGCTTGCACGGCTGCGACCCCGCACCACACTACGGAGCGCCGATTCCGTGTCGCGCTCCGTGGTGGCACGGATGCTGCCAACAACCTTCGCCCATATCCTCTGCCCAGGGCCGGACGGTGGGCCGAAGTGCCCGACGGCAATCGTCCGGCCCGCCACTGAACGTGGGCCGTGGTTCATCAGCCCGTGGGGGACTCCATGCCCGACATTCTCGTATTGGTCATCGCAGGCATCCTGTGGTTCAACGTGCTGTTCATTGGGTTCCGCATGTGGGTAGCAAGTGAGGTGCGAGCTGATCCGCGTCGCGCTGCTCGCAGATTTGGCGGTGGGCGTCGCCGTTTCCCGCATTGAGCACGAGGTCCGGCTCACGGGGCCTGGCGGTCATCTGCTGAACGTCGCTAGCATCTCCAGACCTGGCGCCGCCGGGAGCGGCAGTACGACGACCAACCGTCAATCGCCGAGCTGGCCTCGGATGGCGCCTCCGAGATAGGCCGTGGTGTGGACATTCACGTAATAGCTTGATGGGTTGGCTAGTATCGCCGCTGCGACCTGGGGAGTCGTCGTGACGCAATGCGTCGCCTTGTTGCCGGTGATGTCTGCGCCAAACGGATCGAGATCGACGACCACATCGCCCGCCACGCCGGATGCGCCGATGTGGATGTGAGCGCCGGTGAGCTCCCGGCCGATGGCCTGCACCTTGCCCTCGTAGCAGATCGTGCCGTCCTGCTCGATCATCAAGGTCACCCAGCCCTTGCCGTTCTTGTCACCAGGCCCCGGAACCTCTTCATCGCCACTGAGGCCGGTGCTGAGCGTGATCTGTGCGCTCACCGTGGCGACGCTCATCACCAAGGTGAGGCATGCCAATAGCATCGCAACCAAGGGTCCACCGCTGTGACGCGTCATCATCATCTCCTGAGGGCTGGTTAAGTCTGGTGGAGACTGGTGCAGTCTGTTTGCCAGATTCCTACGCGGCCTAGCCGCTGTCATCGATTCCGGTGCGAAGATGCACCGGAAGCAGAATGGCCTGTCGCGTCCCCGCTTGCCGGTCCGCGCCGCTCGCGCAGCCGGTCCGCCAGCCGCCGCAGCGGTTGCCGCGTCCTACACTCGGGGCCGATGGCAGCATCCAAGAACTTCACTGAGTGTTGGCGCGGAGCCGAAGCCGCGAAGCCGTCCGACTGGTGAGCGCCGAGGAATGGCGCGGCTGTGCGCGGGGTCCGACCGGCGAACGGCTCGAGGGCCGGGGTCGCGGACGGCACGAAGCTCCTTCTGACGGTGCACCTCTGGAGCTTGGCGCCTGAGCGAACCGTCGGTGTCGCCCGGATACGGAGCCTCGTTTCCGTAGCGAGCTCAGTATTTCCCCGGATGCCGGCCGCGCTGCCCGGTGGATATCTTTGAGGCCGCGGTGCGAAAAGTAGCCGGCCGTCTCGGGGGATTACGAGGGGGCCAGGAGCTTCTGCGCATGCCGGGATCTCGGTATCGGGAGACCGGCAATGAGGACATCGGGTCGGCAGCCGTGTGGGGACGGCCGACCCGGCCAGCGCAGCCGGCTGCCCCTTCCGAGCAAGGGGCAGCCGGTTCGCCCGCCCACCGCAGGTCCTGGCGTCAAGTCGCCCTTGAGCTGTCAAGCGCACCTGCCGGCCGTGGCGCGTAATGAGCGGGCCTCTCGGGGGGATGCGAGAGGCCCCGGCTCTACCCGGCGCGCCCCTTCGGAATCAAGGGAGGCTGCCCAGCATCGCACTAGCGTATCGGCCTCGCGGGGAGGAGGTCATGACGACGAAGTCATGACGGCGGTGTCATGACCTCGGCCCATGTTCGCGGAACAATGTCCACTTGGTGAATGTGACGTCAGAACGAGAGAGGATCGCACTCCAGATCCAGGCGGTCGTGGCGCCATACCGCGATCCCCGCCTGGCCGAGGATCGATGGATGCGCGCAGGCTACCGGCTCCGCGCGAGCAGTCTCCTTGATGGTCTGGACATCGCCGTCCGACCGTTTCCCGACCTACGCGACAGCCTTTCTGCCGCTCGAGCCGAACTGGAGCTGGCGTAGAGAGAGACGGCGGGGCCTGCTTGCCGACGTCCATTCGGCCCTTCGGGCGACGCGTCCGACCGTAGCCGGTCCCCTTCAGGGCTGAGCTGGCACAGTTGACAGCCACGGCGCCTCACCCGAGCAAGTGCCTCCAGGTCGTCGCCGCTTCGCGCTGGAGGCTGTCAATCGAACGCCCGTTTGACTCTCCACATCGTCGCGAAGGGCCTGGAAGCGCGGTTTCGTGCTCAGATCAAGTGGTGCCGGAGGTGGGAGTTGAACCCACACGAGGTTGCCCTCATCGGTGTTTGAGACCGCGTCGGGGGTGTCCGTCCTAGTCCACCACATGGTAT
>JACCWY010000315.1 GCA_013697395.1 Chloroflexota bacterium
CGGCTCGCCTGGTCGGTGGTCACCACGACCCGGCGGCCGCCCATGGCGAGCTCGGCGATCCATGCACCGGCGCGCTCCGCTCGACCGGGCAGCGGCGGCGCGGCCGCGTAGCCGGCATCCTCCCCGCTTCCCTCCTCGAGCCGCTCCCGGGCGCGCAACCGCAGCCGCTCCAGCGTGCCCGTCGCGTCGTAGGGAGCGGGCCATCCGTCGGGGATCTCGCCTGACGTCACGAGCCCCCGGTGCCGGTCGGCGGCCTACTGGTCGAGGTCACGCGCCATCGCCACCAGCTCAGCGTGATCGGTCAGGGCGACATGCGCCGCCGCCGGGAGATGATCCGCAGCCGGCCCGGCGGTCAGGAGGGCGGCCCACGTCTCGGCCGCCTCGCCAAGGTCCCCCTGCTCGAGCCGGGCGGCATCGTCGCGCAGCGCTTCCGAGCTGCGAGCCGGCGCATAGCCGGCGAGGTCCGACCATCCGTCCGGTGGCAGGAACTCCGATGCCGGCAGCAGGTCCTCGTCTGTCAACCGGCGTCGCGATGCCTGGGTCATCGGGTCGAAGCTGCGGATCGATTCGACTTCGTCGCCGAACAGCTCGATCCGGAGCGGCTCGCCGGCTCCGGGCGGCCACGCGTCGACCAGCCCGCCGCGGTGCGCGAACTCCGCAACGCCGGTCACCTCGGCGACCGGGTCGTAGCCGCCGGTCACCAGCGCCGTCAGCAGGTCGCGCTGCCTGATGCGCTCCCCGACCCGCACACGCGTGCGGCCGGCGCCCAGCTGTTCGGGGCTCAGCGTGCGCTGGACGAGCGCCAGCAGGGATGCGACGAGGACGAGGCCGCGCGCCGACCCGAGGTCGGCCAACACGCTGAGCCGCTCGGCGGACTCGTCGTGCTCCGGCAAGGCCCGCTCGAGCGGCAACGCCGCGCGTTCCGGCAGCGTCCGCAGGTGCGCGGCCCCGACCCAGGCGGCGAGGTCGTCGGTCAGCCGATGCGCCTCCTCGTCGGTGCGCGTGACCACGACGAGCGGGATCGACGGCCGGATCGTCGCTCGCCGCGCGGCGATGTGGGCCGCACGGGCCGCGGCGGGCACACGAAGGACGCCCGGATCCGGCAGATGGGGCCGGAGGGCGTCGACGAGCGCTGCTACGCGACGATCACCGCCGCGCGAGGACGACATGGACGCCCAATGGTACCGGGAAGCGCACGAGCGGCGGCACGGGTCACCGCATCGACCGTCGTCGGCGCGGCAGGCATGCTCACGTTCGAATCACTCGTCGACCTCGAGCCCGTTGAAGGCGTTCATGGCCTTGTCGATGCCATCCCGCAGCCAGCGCTCCGCGGCATCGGTGCCGACCGCGACCATCTCATCGGCAAGCTCCCGCTCGTCCGGCTTGAACGTGGCGAGCACGTGGTCGGCCGCCTCGCCGGCGCGTCCGACGCCGACCCGCAGCCGAGCGAACTCGTTCGTGCCGAACGTGCTGATGATGTCGCGCAGGCCGTTGTGGCCGCCGGCCGATCCGGATCGGCGCAGGCGAATGCGGCCGAGTGGCAGGTCGATGTCATCGGCCACGACGAGGAGGTCGCTGCCGATGTCGACATCGGTCTGGCGCAGGGCGGCACGCAGCGGGGCGCCCGAATGGTTCATGTACCTCAGCGGCTTGACGAGGAGCACCCGGCCCATGGGTTCGGGGCGCGTCACCTCGAGCAGCCCGGCGCCATCCTTGACCCGACCCTCGCCGGTCAGGCCCCAGCGATCGGCCAGCAGGTCCACCACGCGGAAGCCGACGTTGTGACGCGTGAGCCGATAGCGCTCGCCCGGATTGCCGAGCCCCGTGATCACCTTCATCGCGCGGCCGATGGTAGTCGGCCGCCATCGGTCAGGCGCGCTCGTAGGCTTCCCGCAGCAAGCCGACGAGCTCCTCGTCCAGTCCGGAGGCATCGGCGATGCGGACCCGATGGGTGGCCATGCCGCTGGCCGGCCTCAGCCGGTCGGTGACGTCCTTGCCCGGCAGGTTGAGGCTGACCTCGAGCTGCCCGGCCGCCGGCCCGACCTGGCCGAACTGCTTGCGGCGCCTGAGGCTGACGTACGTCTTCTTTGGCGCCAGCTCGACGTCGTCGCCGAAGGAGCGCACGGCAGCCACGACCGCGTCGTAGGCGGGCCGCAGCGCTGCGTTCTTGCCGGTGTAGTGCGCCTCGATCAGGGCGTCGTCGCCCTGCGCGCCGCCGGCCTCCGCCTCGCGCGCCTTCATGACGATCAGGTTTGCATTGCCGTGACCCAGGCCGTACTCGGCCTTGAGCATCGCGATCGCCTGGGCATGCCTCTCGATCCCGGACGCGCGAACGATGCCGATCCAGTCGGCAAAGCTGCGCCCGGTGCTGGCCTCGATGTTCGCGGCCTGGGTGCGGATCTGGTCCTCGATGCTGGGCATTGGTGGCCTCTGCTCCCGTTGTGGTTGTCACGCCGGCGACGTTCGGTTCACCCGCTAGCTCGACAAAACGCCGGGCGCCGCGCCGCTATCCTCCGAGCGGTGAGGAGCGAGATCGTCGTCATCGGTGGAGGGATCATCGGCTGCGCCGCTGCCGCCATCCTCGCCGATCGCGGGGCGCGGGTCACGCTCGTCGAGCGAACGGCGGTCGGCGCCGGCGCATCCGGACGCAACCTGGGAGCCATCCAGTACCCGTTCGACCCGGCACTCGCCGCCCTCTACCACGACAGCCTGACTCGGTACCGCGCTCTCGCCGACGCATCAGGCGACTTCACGATGGCCGCCTCGCCGGCGGGCCTGCTGCTCCTCAACCGCGACCTCGAGGCCGCCGAGGCGCACCACCGGCGGCTGGTGGCGGCCGTGCCTGAGCTGCAGCCCGTCCTCCTGTCGCCGGACGAGGTCGTGCTGGCCGAGCCGCTGCTCCGGCACGGGCCGGCCGCCGTCAGGCTCGCCACCGGATACCCGATTCCACCGGCCTCCGCAACGATCGCGTGGGCGGAGCTGGCCGAGGAGCGCGGTGCGCGGCTCATCATCGGAACCGGCGGCACGCCGCTCGTCCAGTCCGGAGCTGCCGTCGGCGTCGTCCTCGCAGATGGAGACAGGATCGGAGCCGACGTGGTCCTGGTGGCTGCGGGGCCATGGACCTCCGACCTCCTCGACGACGGCGGCAGACCGGCACGGATCCAGCCGACGTGGGGCGTGACGCTCCAGCTTCGGCTCGACGGCGATGCACCGCGCCACATCGTCGAGGAGGACGAGGTCGACGCCATCAACCGCGCCGCGGCGGCGACCGAGCGCGCCGCACGGATGGTGGAGGGCGATCCGCCCTCGCTCTTCAGCCTCGCCAGCGCGGGCGGCATCAGCACGCTGGGGTCGACCTTCCTGCCTTCGGAGCACGAGCCTGCGCACATCGAGCCACTGCTCCTGCGACGGGCGGCCGAGTTCCTGCCCCTGATCGAGACCGCGGAGGTGCTCGAGCGCCGCATCTGCGCCCGGCCGCAGTCCGTGGACGGGCGCCCGTTCATCGGCCCGGTGGAAGGCGTGGAGGGCATCTTCGTGTGCGCCGGACACGGGCCATGGGGCATCAGCACCGGCCCGGCATCAGCGGCCATGGTCGCGCGGGCCATCCTGGACGGCACGCAGCCGCCCCCCGAGCTCGCGGCCGGCCGTCCGCTGGGCTGACTCACCCGGTCTGCGGCCACCCGGTCGTCTGAGATGGTGAACCGGCCAGGGAGTCACGAGGGATCTCGACTGAACGAGCGGCTCGCCCGGGACCTGCGCGACCGACGGCCCGAGGTGGTCGATCAACTGCTGGTCTCATATGGTCGCCGGATCCAGGGCGTCGCCTACCTGATCCTCGGATCGCACGCCGATGCGGAGGAGATCGTCATCGACACATTGGTCACGGCCTGGCGCAAGGGCAACGACCTGCGAGACCCCGACGCATTGGGAGCGTGGCTGCTCCGCATCGCGACGCGCCTTGCCCTCACGCGCCGGCGTCGCATCGGCGCGACGCTGCCATTGCTGCCCGAGCAGGCGGCGCGGCTCGCCGGCGCCGCCGCGCCCTCGATCGACGGTATCGCGCTGCGGGACGCGCTGGCGA
>JACCWY010000320.1 GCA_013697395.1 Chloroflexota bacterium
GATCCAGGTCATCCTCGGCGCGGTCCTGGCCGGCGCCCTCGGGAACCTCACCGACCGGCTGCGGCTGGGCTACGTCATCGACTTCGTGAGTCTCGGCATCGGCGAGACGCGCTTCCCGACGTTCAACGTCGCAGACTCGGCCGTCGTGCTCGGGATCGGCGCGCTGGTGGCGTACCTGACCTTCTTCGACGGCCCGCGCCAGGCGGCGGAGGCGTCGCAATGAGCGCCACGGTGGAGGACCGCACGATCGAGGGACTCGCTCCCGCCGGCCGCGTCGACCTCGCGGTCTCGGCGGTCGGGGGCATCAGCCGCGCACATGCCCAACGGCTCGTCGGGGATGGACGCGCCCTGGTGGACGGTGCGCGACGGCGATCGAGCGACCGGCTCACCGGCGGCGAGCGGGTCACGGTCGAGCTCACGGCACCACCGGATGACTCGCTCCTGGCGGAGTCCATCCCGCTGGTGGTCGCGTACGAGGACGACACGATGCTCATCGTCGACAAGCCGGCGGGCCTCGTGGTGCACCCGTCCGCCGGGCACGGCAGCGGGACGCTGGTCAACGCGCTCCTGGGGCGCGCGCGCGATCGCGGCGAGCCGCTCGGCTCGATCGCCGGCGTCGGGCGACCGGGGATCGTGCATCGGCTCGACAAGGACACGAGCGGGCTGTTGGCGGTGGCCAAGACAGATGCTGCCCAGGCGAGCCTGATGCGCCAGTTCGGCGACCGCAGCATCGACAAGGAGTACCTGGCCCTCGTCCGCGGCGAGCCGCCCTCGATACGCGGCCGGGTCGAGGCGCCGATCGGCCGTGACCCGCGCGACCGGCAGCGCATGGCCGTCGTGGCCGGCGGCCGCGAGTCGACCACCGAATACGAGGTCCTCGCCACCGGGGCGGGGTACGCGCTGCTGGCGCTTCGTCCGCTCACGGGGCGAACCCACCAGATCCGCGCCCACCTGTCGTACCTGAAGCTTCCGATCGCCGGCGATCTGCGCTACGGCGGGGGAGAGGGGCCGGGAGGCCTCCGTCGCCAGTTCCTGCATGCCGCGCGGCTCGGGCTCGAGCGGCCAGTCGACGGCCGCCGGCTGAAGGCCTGGAGCGCGCTGCCGGTTGACCTGGCCGGCTGCCTCGAGGCGTCGGGCGTCACCGTGCGTCCGGGCCGGCTGCCGGACGGCGTGGGTGCCGAGGTCGTCGCGTGACCGATCCGGACAGGCGAATGGCCTTCCCCAACCCGATGCTCGTCGTCGTGTCGGGTCCGTCGGGGGTCGGCAAGAGCACCATCGTGGCCGAGCTGGCCCGCCGCCACCCGCAGGTCGTCCCGATCGTCACCGCAACCACCCGGAAACAGCGAGCCGGCGAGGTGCCCGGCGTGCATTACCACTTCCTCGGATGGGACGACTTCGCCGCCCTCCGCGAGCGCGACGGGCTGCTCGAATGGGCGGAGGTCCACGGCAACCTGTACGGCACGCCGATCGACCAGGTGCGCGGGATCCTGGCGGCCGGGCGCGACGCCATCCTGACGATCGACCCGCAGGGCGCGCGCCAGGTCCGGGCACGCGTCCCGGACGCCCTCCTCGTCTTCGTCAAGCCGCCGACGATGAAGGACCTGACCCGGCGTCTCCGCAAGCGAGGGAGCGAATCCGCCGAGTCCCTCGAACGCCGCCGGCGGGATGCCGAGTACTGGATGGCCGACACCGGCGACTACGATCACGTCGTCGTCAACGAGACCGGCCATTCGGCCGAGGCCGCCGAGCGGATCTGGGAGATCATCCAGTCCGAGGCGCGCCGTGACCCACCCCGCCGGCCGCAGATCTGATCCATCCATGACGTCGCACGGGCACGTCGCCCGGGTGGCCGTCGATGCCATCGCGGACCGGCCGGAGCGCACCTTCAGCTACCTCCTCCCGCCGAGCGACCCACCGCCCGATCCGGGCTCCCTGCTGCTGGTGCCGTACGGCCGACGGCTCGCGCTCGGATACCTGTTGGCCGGCGATGGCGAGCCCGCCGAGGGCGAGCTGCGTCCGATCGAGGCGGTCGTCTCGGCGCCGATGCTGACGCCCGACCTGCTCTCCCTGGCCGAGGAGATCGCCGCGTACTTCCGGGCGCCGATCGGGACCACGCTGGCGGCCATGCTGCCGCCGGGGCTCGAGTCGCGGGTCCAGCGGCGCTGGGAGGTCCTGCGGCCGGCAGACCTTCCGCCCGGGCTGGCCGGCGCCATGGATGCCGAGAGCATGATCGCCGACGCCACGCTGCTTCGGTCGGCGCCAAAGGGCGGTCGGGCGGCGTGGCTGGAGCGGATGCGCCGCTCCGGCGCCATCCGGGCTGCGTGGGAGCTGCGCGCGGCCGACGTGAACGCGCGGCGCGTCAGGATCCTTCGCCCCGTTCCGGGCGATGCTGAGCCACCCCGACGTGCGCCGGTGCAGCGCGCGCTGCTCGAGGCGATGGGCAGCGAGGAGCGCACCATGGCGGAGCTGGCCGACGAGCTCGAATCAGAACCGGCAGCCCTGCTCGCTCCGGCGCGACGGCTTGTCGCCCTGGGCCGCGCCGAACTGGACTGGCGCACGGTCGAGCGCAGCCCGATCGCCCATCGGACCGTCGTGGCCAACCTGAGGCATGAGCTTGCTGACGAGCAGGTCATGGCGCTGGATGCGATTGCCGCGCTCCCCGCGGGCGGCGAGCTGCTGCTCGAGGGGGTGGCGGCGTCGGGCAAGACCGACGTCTACCTCGCCGCCGCACAGGAGACCCTGGCCACGGGCGGCGATGTCATCGTGCTGGTGCCGGAGGTGAGCCTCGTGCCGCAGCTGGCGGACCGCTTCCGCGCATTGGTCGGCGACCAGCTCGCCCTCCTCCACTCGGGTCTTTCGGCGGGGGAGCGGCACGACGAATGGTGGCGAATCCTGCGCGGTGAGGCGCGGACGGTGATCGGGACGCGCACGGCGGCCTTCGCGCCGGTCGGCCGGCTGGGGCTCGTCATCGTCGACGAGGAGCACGACGGCGGCTACAAGTCGGACCGAACGCCGCGCTACGACACGCGCTGGGTGGCGCGACGCCGGGCGGCGCTGGCGCACGGAAGAGTCGTCCTGGGCAGCGCCACGCCCGATCTCGTGAGCCTGGCCCGGTTCCGAGGCGGGCACGCCGAGCGAGCCCGGCTCGTCGAGCGCCGTGTCGGCGAGCGGCCGGCGATCGACGTCGCGGACCTGCGTGCCGAGCTTGCCGGCGGCAACCGGTCGATCTTCTCGGCGGTGCTGACCGACGCGCTCGGGGAGCTGCGACGCGGAAGCGAGCAGGCCGTCCTGATCATCAACCGGCGCGGTGCCGCGACGTTCATCCTGTGCCGGGATTGCGGCGAGAGCCTGCGGTGTCCCGACTGCGAGCTCCCGTTCGTTTACCACCTCGACGGCGGCACGTTGCGCTGCCACCACTGCGGCCGGTCGTCGGCGCCGGCCGAGCGCTGCCCATCGTGCAGCAGCCCGCGGATCCGGTATTTCGGCGCCGGCACGCAGCGGGTCGAGGCCGAGCTGCGGACGCGCTTCCCGGAGCTCCGCATCGGCCGGCTGGACTCTGACGCGCTGTCAGCGCGTCGGGGCTTCGAGACGATCTACGACGACTTCCGCGATGGTCGTACCGACGTCCTGGTCGGCACGCAGCTGGCGGCGAAGGGGCTCGACCTGCCATCGGTCACGCTCGCGGCCGTCGTGGCCGCCGACGTCACGCTGAACCTGCCCGACTACCGGGCCGCGGAGCGAACCTTCCAGCTCCTGGCACAGGTGGCTGGGCGCGCCGGTCGCGGACCGATGCCGGGCCGCGTCATCGTCCAGAGCTACGCTCCGGGGCACTATGCCGTCCGCACGGCCGCGGCGCTCGACGTCGACGCCTTCGCGGACGAGGAGCTCCTGCGGCGGCGCCTGCTCGGCTATCCACCCTTCAGCCTCCTGGCGCGGCTGCTCGTCGCCGATGCCGACCGGGGACGCGCGGAGGAGCGCGGGCGGCAGGCCGCAGCCGCCGTCGCCGTGCCGGGGGTCGAGGTGCTCGGCCCGCTACCGTCGTACGTCGCGCGCCGCGCCGGCCGTCATCGGATGCAGGTCGTGATCCGCGCACCGGACGCCGCCACCAGGGCGGCGGCGCTCGAGCGAACCCCTGCCGGCGTCGCGATCGACGTCGATCCCGAGTCGCTCCTCTGAATCGGTACAATGCCACCCGCCATGGCCATCCGACGCATTCTGACCGCGGACGAGCCGATCCTGCGGGAGCGCGCGAAGCGGGTTTCGAGCTTCGACGCCAGCCTCCACCGGCTGCTCGACGACATGCTCGAGACGATGCGCGACGCCCCGGGCGTGGGCCTCGCGGCGAACCAGATCGGCGTGCCCCTCCAGGTCGCCGTGATCGAGGTCGATGACCGGGTCACCGAGCTGGTGAACCCGCAAGTCGTCAAGGGTTCCGGCGAGCAGCTCGACTGGGAGGGATGCCTGTCGATTCCCGGCTACGTGGCCGAGGTGACACGCCACGTGAAGGTCACCGTCAAGGCGCGAGACCGTCATGGCAGGGAGTTCCGGGTCAAGGGGGCCGAGCTCTTCTCCCGCGCGCTCCAGCACGAGATCGACCACCTGAACGGCACCCTCTACATCGACTCGCTCGACTCGCTCGAGGAGCTCGTCCGGGTGAGCGAAGCACAGGAGGAGGTCACCGAGGAGGCGGCCGCCGGGATCTAGTGGCCGGCATCGGTCGGGTC
>JACCWY010000330.1 GCA_013697395.1 Chloroflexota bacterium
GGTCCGAGCGAGGCTGGCCGAGCTCGCCGAGGGTGGGATCGAGACGGCCGGCGTCGAGGCGATCAAGCTGCTGGAGTCGCCGCTGGCGGATGCCTGCGACGCGATCTGGGTCGTGCGTTGCGACGAGGGCGATGCCATCCGCCGGCTGGCGGCCTCACGCGGCATGGACGAGGCGACGGCTCGGAGCCGCCTCGCCAGCCAGTCGTCTCAGGAGGACAAGGTCGCCGCGGCGGATGTCGTGATCGACGGGTCCGCGCCGATGGAGGAGACGCGCCGCCAGGTGGAGCGAGCCCTGGCGGCGCTCCGACAGGCCTAGTTTCCCGCGGACTCGAGCTCCTCGAAGCTCGGCATCCTCGGCACTGGGAAGTCGTACTCCTCCACGAGCCGGTCGATCGTCGAGCCTTCGGTCTCGGCGGTTCGGTCGTCCTGCTCCGGGCGCAGCACCATCGTGAACGTGCCCCCGGCGGCCGTCAGCTCCGTGATCTTCTCGGCTGTCGCGAGGTCCGAACGAAGGATGTAGACATCGCCGTCGCGCGCCAGGATGGTGAGCGACTGGAGCGTCACCTTCGTCGAGGGCCCCGCGAGGAACTCGGCCGGCGTCACGGGGGCGGGCTGTCCCTCCTGCCCGGCCTGCGGGTTGATCGGCATGGTCACGAGCAGGTCCACTCGCTGGCCGGCGACAAGGGTCCCGGCCACCGCGTTCGCCGAGGCGACCGTGAGGCTGACGGCGCGCAGGTCGGGCCCGCTCGGATCGAACTCCTCCCCGGGCTCCAGGATGGAGAATGTCATCCCTTCGGTGGTCGAGGCCAGGAGGTTCGGGCCGATGAGCTGACCGGCCGCGATCGACACGCCGGTGAGCCGCCCGATGGCCTGGTCCACGCTCTCGAAGGCAGTTGCATTGGTGGGGTCGAGGGGAACCTCGCGCGTGGTCACGTCGGCCTCGGCGATCGGCTGTCGGGACGCGATCTCGTTGACGGCGACGACGACCGTGCGCACCTCGACCTCGACGCCGCGTGCCAGCCCGCTCGACTGGAGGGCGACGAAGACGGTACCTGCCACGAGCAGCGCGACGACGACGCCGACGGCGATGTAGACCTTCGACCGTCTGCTGTTCCTGTTGGAGTATTCAAGTTCCACGGCGTCGTGCGCTCCTTGTCGGATTTCGGTCAGTTCCAGGGGATGAGACGCGGCCGCTGCGCCGCTCGCAGGGCCAGGTCATTGGGGTCTGCGTAGATGCCGGTGATCGCCCGGCCGCTGAAGGCGTTGGAACGGATGTCGGTGATCTCGAAGACGGCGAAACCGATGACGTCGACGTACTCGCTCGGTCCGGTCGTGGCTGCCACGGTGAACTGCACGTGCTCGATCCGCACGACGGGCTTCCCGTCCGCGTTCACGCCCTGGGCGCGAAGGCTGAACATGTAGCAGCCCGAAGCCAGGCTCCCGGCCTGGATCGTGAGCGTCGAGCCAGTGCCCGCGCCGGAGGTTGGCATCGACGACGGGGAGGAGAAGGTGATGCTGCCGGTCCCGAGCGCCTTCGGGTTGTGGCTGCAGTCAGAGAAGGAGGCGGCGTCCCACGATAGCGAGACCGCGGTCGCCGTGCCCGTGCCGCCGTTCCAGGCCGCGCTGCCGGTGCCCGTCACGAGGTTGATCGGCAGGGTGATGGTGCCGCCAAGTGTCTCCGTCGCGCCGTCCAGGACCGATCCGGTGAGGCTGAACTGGCGCGCCACGCTGCCGACCCGTACCGAGACCGGCTGGCGGCGCGTCTGGTAGTACGGAGCACCCGCCTCGCCCTCCAGCCACACGGTGTAGATCCCCTCCGGAACGGCATTCGTCGCCATGTCGTTCATGTCGACGTCGGTGCCATTCCCGGCTGGGACGAATCCATTCGGCGCGAATGCCGGCGCCGCCATCTGTCCCACCGCCGGCGGCGTGACAGACGGGTCGGGAAGGATGTCGTACTCGGGGTGGCCCGTCGCCGCCGCGTCCGCGTCGCCGGCGAGCGCCAGGGTCACGACGCTCGAAAAGGCCGCGTTCCTCGTCACCTCGAAGGTGGGACCGTCGACCGGTGACGTCGTCGTGGCCGGGAGGACGACCTCGACGGGCGGCTGGATCGAGAAGTCGGGGATCGCCATCACGGTGCCGTTGTAGACGGCCAACATCAGCCTGTCGCCCTCTGCGTGCTCGTCACCGAACGGGCCGGTCGAATGCGCGGCGCTGACGCCATTCATGATGCCCACCTGTGTCCCGCCGGTGGGCGGGCTGGCGACGGCCGGGAAATGGGGCCCGGGATATGGCGTCGTGAGGTAGACGGCGTGATGGCCCTTCAGGGTGTTCGAGCTCATCGAGCTCGTGGCGCCGTTGTAGTACTGGCGCGACGCAGTGTTGGTGAAGTCGCGCACGTCGAGCGCGATGAAGCCACGGAACGAGTTGTTCGTCGCCTGGGTCCCGGGGCCGTACATCTGGAACTCCGGGCCGGGGACGAGTGCGCTCGCGGGCGTGCGGCCGCCGTAGCCGCGCGGGTTGGCCGGATCCACTGCTC
>JACCWY010000347.1 GCA_013697395.1 Chloroflexota bacterium
GGTCCTGGCCCCCCTGGCCGCCGGACTGTCCCTGGCCACCGGACTGGTCCTGGCCCCCCTGGCCGCCGGACTGTCCCTGGCCACCGGACTGGTCCTGGCCCCCCTGGCCGCCGGACTGGTCCTGGCCCCCCTGGCCGCCGGACTGGTCCTGGCCCCCCTGGCCGCCGGACTGTCCCTGGCCGCCTTCCTCGGAGGCCCCGCCCTCCTCAGGCATCTCCGTATCGGTCCTGCGTTCGCCCTGGTCCATGGTTCCCCTCCAGATACATCGAGCCGCGCTCCAATCGAGCCGGCATGCCGTCGCCATATGCAGCCGGCGTGCCTGCCGGCGATGGCTGGTCGCGGCCGAGGCGGGGGGCCTTCCTCGTGGCACGAGCCGTGCAAAGGCGCCGCCGTCAACCCCGCAGGGAGGAGCACTCATGGACGCAATTGCGCTGCTCAAGGCCGACCACGACAAGGTGAAGAAGCTGTTGGCCGATGGCGAGAGCACCACGGAGCGCGGCGAGAAGACTCGAACCGAGCTGTTCGCGACGATCAAGGGCGAGATGTTCGTCCACGAGCGGATCGAGGAGGAGATCTTCTATCCGGAGCTCAAGGCTCATCCGAAGGCCAAGGACATCGTGCTCGAGGGCTACGAGGAGCACCACGTCGTCGACCTGCTCATGCGCGAGCTCGAGGACCTCGACGTGACGGACGAGACCTGGGGCGCGAAGGCGCTCGTGATGAAGGAGAACATCGAGCACCACATCGAGGAAGAGGAAGGCGAGATGTTCAAGCAGGCTCGCGCCGTCTTCGACCGGCAGGAGCTCGAGGATCTCGGCGCTCGGATGGAGGCGCTCAAGCTGGCGGCCGCGGAGGAGATCGGCGCGACGCCAAGCCGGCGCTAGGCTCCCAGGTGCTCCGACAGGAACTCGATCGCGCGGCGCCAGCCGGCTGCCCGAGCCGTTGCGTTGGCGGCGGGCGTCCCGCCCATGTCGAACGCCACGCCGGGCCCGGGTGAGACGAGCTCCGTCGCCGGTCCGTAGGGCGGGGGAGCGATCGGGTGGCCGGCTTCGGCGAAGTGAAGGTGCTCGTGCGCGACGCCGGCCGCGGCCAGTCGGCGCGTCGCCACCTCGCTCATCGGTCCGCAGGGCCACATCCGATCCTGCCCGCTGCTGATCAGGAGTGCCGCTCCGCGCATGCGCTCCACGGGGGGATGGCGCAGGCGTCGACCTCCGCCGGATCGGCCATGCCCGGCTCGAAGACGAGACCCAGCGCCACCGGCTCCCCCGCAGCGATCTGCCGCCGCAGCTCCGGCGTGGGCCGGTTGCGCAGGTAGGGGAGCGGCTTCCCGCGCCAGGTCCACGGCGGGACCGGAGTCCCCACGATCTCCTCGAACGTGCGACCGGGGCCGATCCCCTGGGTCAGCACGCCGCTCCCGACGGTGCTGACGACCGCACCGATGCCGTCCAGAGTCGAGCCGATGAGCAGAGCGGCCTCGCCACCGCGTGAGCCGCCGAAGACCCCGATCGGTCCATCCCCCGCGGCCGCGTGCGTCCGCAGGAAGCCGACGGCCTTCTCGAAGTACTCGAGTGGGATCTCCATCAGGAACGACGGCACCCCATCGGTCCCGAAGTAGGCCAGGGCCAGGACGGCGAAGCCGTGGTTGGCGAGCAGCGCGGCGTCCGGCTCGTGCATGCCGCCCTCGGAGCCACCCAGCAGGATGACGCCCGGCCGGGCGCCGTCGTCGATCGGGTGGAAGAGCGTCCCGACCAGTCCCTGCTCCCGAACCTCCGTCCGGGTCACGTCCTCCGGCAGCCGCAGCCGGTCCACCGTGGCGGTGGCCACGGTTGCGCCCTCCACCTCGGCCGTCAGTGTCAGCCTCGACGGAGGCAGGATCCCGGTGGCCGCGTCCCCGCGCGGCGCATCGGGGGCCGGGGCCATCGACCAGACGAGGCCCATCGGGTCGGCGCCGGCGTGTGTGCCGGCCGTCGGCATCGCGGCCGCGAGGTCGACCTCGCCGGCCGAATCGGTCTCGAAGGTGGCGGCAGCCGCGAACGGTCGGCCCGAGCCGTCTGCCGCTCTCGACCGCACCGTGAGCGCCTGCCGCGGCGGAAGATCCGCCAGCCTGATCTGGAGCGCCGTGTCGAGCGTCGGTCGGTCCGGCTCGATGGTGATCCGTGCCACGTCCCGATCCTCGCAGGAGAGGGTGACTGACCGTGTCAGGAATCCGCCGATGCACGGCGCGAGGTCAGAGCGTGATGCCGTATTTCGCCTTGAGCTCGTCCGACCAGTCGTCCAGGATGGTGAGACCGTAAGCCTCGGCGAGGTCGCTGTACCGCTTCGTCCAGTCCGGACCGTGGTTGCGCAGCACCGGCGCGATCTCCTCGAAGTAGCGCTCCAGTCCGCCGGGCATCACAACCTCGAGCACCCTGGCCGCCTCGTCGCCGACGTTCCACATCGCGTGCGGGACCGAACGCGGCTTCACGAGCCAGCTGCCGGTCGGGATCTCTTCGATCGTCCGTTCGCCGGTGCGCACGCTGATCTGCCCGGCCAGCACCAGGGAGAACTCGTCCTCGTGCGAGTGCATGTGGGGCTTGATGAGCGTCTTCGGCGGGATCGTGACCTCGAGCATCGAGAGCGCGCCATCGGTCTCGGCGGTGCCGATGCCGTACCGGAACACGACCTCGTTGAGCTGGACGCTGTGCGCTTCCTCCGGGCGTATGACCCTCGACTCCATGTTCACCTCGTTCGCGATGGGACCGCATAGCCTAGTGCCTCCGTGAGATCGATCGGCGACGCGCCAGCCGACCGGCCGAGCGAGCGGAGTGTTAGGCTTCCGCGATCCCGAGCGTTGTGTCGACAGGGAGGACGTGGACACCATGCGAGACCGATATGCGCGGCGCGCAAGGTTCGGAGCATCGATCGCAGCCGCTGCGCTCATCCTGGCTGCCTGCCAGGGCGGCGACGACGGTGGCGGGGCAAGTGGCGGCGGGGAGGCCGGCGGCGGGGATGCCGGCGCCTATCCCGAACAGGACATCACCATGATCGTGCCCTTCGCCGAAGGCGGGCCGACGGACACGGTCACTCGGCTCATTGCCGATCCGATGGCCGCCGAGCTGGGCGGCGAGATCGTCGTCCAGAACGTCGAGGGCGCCGGCGGCACGGTGGCCGCGGAGCAGGTGGCGAACGCCGAGGCCGACGGCTACACGGTGCTCATGCACCACATCGGCATGTCGACCGCCCCGACGCTGTACCCCGAGCTGGCATACGACCCGCTCGAGGACTTCGAGATGATCGGCCTTGTCACGGAGGTGCCGATGACCATCATCGGCAGCCCGAACTTCGAGCCCACCACGCTCGAGGAGCTGATCACCTACGTTGAGGAGAACATCGACACGGTGAACTACGCCCACGCCGGCCTGGGCGCGGCG
>JACCWY010000353.1 GCA_013697395.1 Chloroflexota bacterium
GACCCGGTGAGTCGTTCGCGGTCACGGACGCAGACCCGGGCACGAGGTTCATGCTGATGACCGGCGAGCCCTACCGGGAGACGCCGGTCTTCAAGGGACCATTCGTGGACTGATCGCGCTCTCGAGGCGGGCCGGCTGACGCGTCTCCGTGCCCGCCTCTAGGGTCGAGGGATGACGAACATACCGATCATCCTGGTTCCCGGGTTCTGGCTGGGCGCGTGGGCGTGGGACGAGGTCGCCGCGACGCTTCGCACCCACGGCCACGACGTCACCGCGATCACGCTCCCCGGCCTCGACTCTGTCCACACCGATCGCTCGGGGATCACCTTCGCGGACCACGTCGACGCGATCGTCGGGGCCGTCGAAGCGGCGCCCGCGCCGGTCGTCCTCGCCGTCCACAGCGCCAGCGGCTTCTCCGGCTACGCCGCCAGCGACCGCGTCCCGGACCGGATCGCGGCGATGGTGTACGTCGACACGGCTCCGGGCGTCGGGCCGCTCGATCCCGACTTCGACGCCGACGAGAAGCCGATGGTCTGGTCCGAGATCGAGGCTGAGGAGAACCTCGACGGGCTGAGCGAAGAGCGGAAGGAGACGTTCCGGCAGCGGGCGGTGCCCGTCCCGGGAGGCGTCCTGCGCGGGAGCGTCGAGCTCACCAACGACGCGCGGCGCGACATCCCGAGCACCCTGATCTGCACGGGCTTCACCGCCGAGCAGTACCAGACCTATGCCAGGGAGCATCCCGACTGGGCATTTCTCGCCGGCATCCCCGAGCTCCGCAACGCGACCTGGGTCGATCTGCCGACGAGCCACTGGCCGATGTGGTCGCGTCCTCAGGAGCTCGCGCGGATCATCGGCGACGTGGCGAAGGCGCACGCCGGCAATCCTCGGTGACCACCTCTACTACGAGATCCACGGCAGCGGACGGCCGATGATCCTGCTGCACGGCGGGCTGGGATCGGGCGAGATGTTCGCGCCGAACTTGCCGGCGCTGAGCGAGAACCACCAGGTCATCGCGGTCGACCTCCAGGGGCATGGGCGCACGGCCGACATCGATCGGCCGCTCGACATCCGGCTCATCGCCGACGACATCGCGGCGCTCATCGACCACCTCGGGCTCGACAAGCCTGACGTCGTCGGCTATTCGCTCGGGGGCGGGGTCGCGTTCTTCACCGCGGTGAAATACCCGGAAAAGGTCGGCAAGCTGGTCATGGCCTCGGCGCACATCAACTCGGACGCCATGCCGGCCGAGATGGTCGCTCAGCAGAGGCAGGTGAGCGCGGCGGCGGCAGAGTTCATGAAGGACACGCCGATGTACGAGCTCTACCAGCGGGTCGCGCCGCGACCCGCGGACTTTCCCAAGCTGCTTGACAAGATCGGCGAGTCGATGAGCAAGCCCTTCGACTTCAGCGATGAGGTTCGCGGCCTCGAGGTGCCGACGATGCTCGTCTGCGCCGACGCCGAGATGGCACCGCCGTCCCACTACGTCGAGGCCTTCAAGCTCCTGGATGGTGGCCTGCGCGACGGCGGCTGGATGGGCGAGGGCCGGCCGAAGGGCGGCCACGCACTCGCCATCCTGCCCGGTCTGACCCACTACAACCTCGCCGTTTCTCCCCTCTTCGCCGCGGTCACGCTCGACTTCCTCGACGGGCAGCAGCCCAATGAATGACTCGTTACCCCTACGAGGACCGAAGCAAATGAGTTCCCCGAGGACGGAGGTGATTCCGCGGACGGGGCGCGGCACCGAAGCCCACACCGACGCCGGAAACACGCAACCCCTCGAATGGCAGGCTGCCGTCGCGAAATTCGAGGAAGGTGGCTGGTTCTGGCTCGCCACCGTCCGTCCGAACGGCCGCCCGCACGCGATGCCATGCTTCGCCGCCTGGTCGGGCTCGTCGTTCTTCGTCGCCTCGAAGGGATCGGCACGAAAGAGCCGTAACCTCGACGCGAACGGGAGCTGCGTCCTGACCAAGGACGTTGGCGACATCCACATCATCGTGGAAGGATTGGCAAGCCGCGTCACCGATGAGGCGACGCTCCGTCGGGCGGCGGAGGCGATGATGCGGATCTACGAGTGGCCGACGAGGCCGGTCGGGGACGAGCTCGACGACTACGGCGCACCCACGTCGGGTGGACCGCCGTATCGCATCTACGAGATCAGGCCGACCCGCGGGTTCGGCCTGCCCACCGATGGCGAGACCTTCGCGCCGACGCGATGGCGCTTTCCGACAGCGGAATGAGACTGACCGCGCGGCAGCTGAATCGAGCCACCCTCGGCCGACAGATGCTGCTCGGTCGGCAGGCCATCGGCGTGGTGGATGCCGTGCGCGCCGTGTGCGCGCTCCAGGCGCAATCGGCGGCGTCGCCGTACATCGCGCTGTGGAATCGCATCACCCGGTTCGATCCGGGCGAGCTCGACGCCGCGTTCGCCGAGCACAGGATCGTCAAGGCGACGCTGATCCGCCTCACCCTGCACGCCGTCGCCGCCGACGACTACCCCGCCTTCCACCGCGCGATGGTGGATGACCTGCGGCGGTCACGCCTGTTCGATGGTCGATACAGGGCCACCGGCCTGTCCGTCGCCGATGCCGACGCGCTCATCCCGCCTGCCCTTGCGTTCGCAACGGTGGCGCGAACCAACGCGGAGTTCGATGCGATGCTCACCGAGCGCGTCGGAGCCTTGCCCAGGCCCGGCGCGTGGTGGGCGCTGCGGACGTTCGCGCCCGTGGTGCACGCGCCGACCGGCGGCCCGTGGCTGTTCGGCGACCGACCGTCGTACGTCGCCTCGCCGATCGAGCCATTCGCGGGCAGCCGGGAGGAGTCGCTGCCCGTGCTCGTCCGGAGGTACCTCGAGGCCTTCGGCCCCGCGTCTGAGGCGGACTTCGGGCAGTTCACCATGATCCCGCGACCACCCACCCGGGCCGCGCTCGGCGTCCTTTCCGATCAGCTCGACACGTACGAGGGACCGGACGGAAAGCAGCTCTACGACGTCCGCGGCGGTGTGGTGCCACCGGACGAAACCCCGGCGCCGCCGCGATTGATGGCGATGTGGGACAACGTCCTGCTCGCGTACAAGGACCGCAGCCGTGTGATCCCGGAGGACTACCGCAAGCTCGTGATCAGGAACAACGGCGACACCCTGCCAACCGTGCTCGTCGACGGCTACGTCGCCGGGGTGTGGCGCCCGGCGCCCGAGCAGGCGGGGGCGATTGAGGTCACCGCGTTCCATTCGCTCGATGACGCGACGTGGGGTGGACTCGAGGCCGAGGCTCGATCCCTCGTGGCATTCCTGGCCGGCCGACAACCGGACGTCTACCGCCGCTACGCCCGCTGGTGGACGACCCTGCCGTCGGCAGACGTGCGCCTCCTGGCTGGTTAGCGGGTGCGTGCGGTCAGTCCGGCCGCCACCAGGGAGGCGGATCGAACTGGAGGCGGTGATATGACCGATGCTGCCGCGAGGCCGCGAGCCTGTCCGCCGATTCTGGGAACATGATCAAATCCAACAAGCGGCGGATTGTGTGATCGAAACCGACCTCGAGCTGGGCGAAGAACGAACCCTGCACGTATACGACACCGGGGCGGATGCCGGAACCGATCGCCTCACGGTCGTGTGGCATCACGGCACGCCGAACATCGGTGCTCCTCCCGAGCCCCTCTTCCCCACCTCCGACCGGCTCGGGATCCGCTGGGTGTCGTACGACCGACCCGGCTATGGCGGATCCACGCGCCGGGTCGGCCGGGACGTGGGCTCGGCGGCTGACGATGTTGCGACGATCGCCGATGCGCTCGATCTGGATCGGTTCGCGGTCATGGGCCACTCCGGTGGCGGCCCGCATGCCCTGGCCTGCGCCGCCCGCATGCCTGACCGCGTCCTCGCCGTTCTCGCAGTGTCGAGCATGGCTCCGTTCGGCGCGGACGGGATCGACTGGTTCGCCGGCATGGCGCCTGCCGGCGTGGCCTCCCTGCGTGCCGCCCTGGAGGGACGTGAGGCCAAGGAGCGCTACGAGTCATCCGCTCCCGAGGGTGAGCCGGGCTTCATCCCGGCGGACTGGGCCGCACTCGCGGGCGACTGGGCCTGGTTCGGCCCGATCGTGAACGCCGGGCTGGCGGGCGGACTCGGTGGATATGTCGACGACGACCTCGCATTGGTCGCACCCTGGGGATTCGATCCCGCGAACGTGGACGCGCAGACGCTCCTCCTGCACGGTGAACTGGATCGGATGGTTCCGAGCTCGCACAGCAAGTGGCTCCTGCGCAGCTGTCCATTCGCCAGTCTTCGGCTGACGCCGGAAGACGGCCACATCTCGATCCTCCGCTCCGCACCGGCGGCGCTCGAGTGGCTCCGGACGCACGCCGGGTAGCCGCTCCGCCACCCGAGACAACCCGTACGACGACCGGATTCATGGCAGGCGTGAACAGGTTCTGCCCGTCCTCCAGTAGCCGAGGATGCCCTCCCGCATCGGTCTCGGCCGTTCCTGACAGAACTTGTCTGCTTCCGCCGATACGATGACAGCCCACGAAGGAGCACATCAGACCGATGAACTACCGGATCGAAGCGATCACCCTGCCCGTCGCGGACGTCGACCGGGCGAAGGCGTTCTATGAGCAGGCCGGCTGGAATCTCGACGTCGACACCGAGCCCGCACCCGGGATGCGCGTGGTGCAGCTGACCCGGGTCCGACTGCTCGATCACGTTCGGCACCGGCATGGAGCAGTCCGAGCCTGGCTCCTATCGGGCCTCCTACCTGGTGGTGAGCGACATCGAGCCTGCCCACGGGGAGCTCAAGGAGCGCGGCATCCCCGTCAGCCACCTCTACCACTACGGCCCCGAGGGCCAGGCGCCGGGGCCCGACCCGGAGCACCGCGACTACTGGTCGTATGCGACCTTCGCGGATCCCGACGGGAACACCTGGCTCCTGCAGGAAGTCCCCAGCCGCGCCAAGGGCTGAATCGATGCTTCGCGTGGGCTCCATCGTCATGCGCGTCGATGATCTGCGGCGGCAGGCGGAGTTCTGGTCAGCTGCGCTGGACTACGTGCCGCGGGAGGAGAACGACGACGACTTCGTGCTGATGCGGCCGAAGGACGGGGTCGGCCCGAACCTGTCGCTCGACCGAGTTCGCTCGACGGTGCACGTGCCGCCCCGCATCCACCTCGACCTGTACACCGATGACCAGGCCGGCGAGGTCACCCGCCTGATCGCGCTGGGCGCAACCGAGGTGCACTGGTCCAAGCGCCCCCCTGACGCCGACTACGTCATCCTCGCCGATCCCGAGGGCAATCGCTTCTGCGTGGTCGACACCAGCGCCTAGAGGCGCCGCTTGACACGGTTCGTATATTGACAATATGAATCGTATCGCCACCCCCACCGCCACCGCGCGGGCATACCGGAGCGATCTTCGCGCGCAGCAGGCCGAAGAGACGCGGGCACGTATCCTTGACGCTGCCCTTCGGGTGATGGCGCGCGGACTCGCCAGCGTTTCGATTCCCGCGGTGGCTCGGGAAGCCGGCGTGTCGGTCCCGACCGTCTATCGCCACTTCGGAACCAAGGCGGACCTGCTCACGGCGCTGTACCCACACGTCGTGCGGCGGTCCGGCGGCGACGTCATGGTCGACCCGCGATCGCTGGACGAGCTTCGCGACGGGGTCCGCGGGATCTTCGGTCGCCTCGACACGCTCGGCGACCTCGCACGCGCCGCACTGGCCAGTCCGGCGGCCGAGGAAGCGAGGCGTGTCACCATGCCGCATCGGGTCCAGCGGATCCGGCGCATCGCCGACTCCATCGTCCCGACCGTGGCCGACGAAGATCGGGACCGGATCGCCCGCCTCCTGGCGATCCTCACCTCGTCGTCGGCCCTGCGGATGTGGCGAGACCATCTCGGCTCGTCGGTGGACGAGGCGGCCGATGACGTCGATTGGGTGGTGCGCGCCGCGATCGCCGCCGCCACCTCGAGGAACCGGCGATGAGCTCGACAGCGGTCCGGCCGCTCCGGGACGTCCGCATGTCCGATCTCGCCGAGGTCGGCGGCAAAGCCGCAAGCCTCGGCGAGCTGCTCGCGGCTGGCGTCCACGTCCCGGACGGGGTGGTGCTCACCGCTGCTGCCGCCGGAATGACGTCTGAGGAACGCCGCTGGCTATTGGGAGCCGGGGCGTGGGACCTGGGCACCGGTCCGTTTGCGGTCCGATCGAGCGGGATCGCCGAGGACGGCGCCGATCAGTCGTTCGCAGGCATCTACGAGTCGGTGCTGGACGTTTCGGCCGACGCGATCCCCGATGCCGTGGATCGCTGCCTCGCCAGCGCCGGCGCGGCCCGCGTCGCCGAGTACGAGTCGACCGGCGACGGGCGGATGGCGGTGATCATCCAGCGCATGGTCACGCCGGCAGCCGCCGGTGTCGCCCTCACCGCGGATCCGATCAACGGGGATCGGCGATCATGCGTCGTCACAGCGGTGCGCGGCCTGGGGGATCGGTTGGTCTCCGGCGCGGCCATCGGTGACGAATGGGTCGTCCGTGAAGCCGGCGCCAGTGCTCGCCGCCAGCCCGAGCGCGCCATCGATCGTCGCCAGGCAATGCGCGTGGCAGGCGAGGCCCGGCGGATCGCGGAGGCCCGCGGGACCCCGCAGGACATCGAGTGGGCAATCGACGCGGACGGCACGCTCTGGATCCTCCAGGCCAGGCCGATGACGGCACTGCCGCCCGACGTGTCGTGGGACGCGCCTGCGCCCGGCGCGTACACCCGGATGCTCCGATTCGGCGAGTGGATCGGCGAGCCCGTCACCCCGCTGTTCGAGTCGTGGCTGCTGACGGCCATGGAGGAGCGCATGCACGCCCTCTTCCGAGAGTTGATCGGCCAGATCGCTCCGCGGCCGTACCACGTCGTGGTGAATGGCTGGTACTTCTACTCGATCAATTTCATCTCCGGAGGCGCCTTCCTCCGCAGCCTGCCCGGCATGCTGGTGAAAGCCATTCGCTCACCGCGGCACATCGCGGGGGTCATTCCACCGACGGTTCGCCACAGCGTCCCTGTCACCGAGAGGATGTGGCGCGAGGACCTGCAGCCGCGCTACCGAGCGTCGGTGGCCGATGCCGAACGCCGCGTTGAGACACTGCCCGTCGCCGAGCTGCCCACGCTGATCGACGAGGTGGCCGAGCTCGCCGGCGAGTATTTCACCTCGATCGCAGCGCTGAGCGGCGCGGGGTACAAGCTGGAGATGAACCTGGCCCAGTTCTATCGGCGCCACCTGGCCGGCTCACTCGGCGGGAGCCACCTGCCGCTCCTCTCAGGGTTCGAACCGCCGGCCGATCGGAACCGCGATGCCATCGTGTCGCTCGACTGGTGGCATGCTCCCGTGCCCGTCGAGGCGACGGCGCCGTCCCAGAGTCACGGCCGGGTGGTCGAGGCGAGGCAGGCAGCCGAGGCAGCCGCATTCGAGGCTCTGGCCTCGTCGCCACGCCGCCTCCGGGCGTTTCGCCGCATGCTGGCGGATGCCCAGCACATCGTCCCGATTCGCGAAGAGCAGACCGACGAGCTGACGATCGCGTGGCCGGTCATGCGACGCGCGGTCCTGCGGATCGGCCAGGAGCTGGCGGGCCGTGGGGTGATTGCGGAGCCGGACGATGTCTTCTTCCTGACCCGGGCCGAGGCCATGGCGACGCTTGACGGAGCGCCACTGGCGCCGACCATCGACATTCCGGGCCGACGGTCAGCTCGGACCGAGCAGGCCCGCCTCGTGCCGCCGCCGCTCGTCGGCCGCGTGAACCCGATGCTCCAGCGGCTGTGGGACAGCTTCCCCGGGCTCATCGGTGCCGTTCCATCGGACAACGCCCTGGTGTCCGGTGTGCCGGCGTCGTCCGGCCGCGCGACCGGGCCGGTTCGCGTGATCCGCGGTCCTGAGC